>NZ_KV786558.1:0-73634 GCF_001806955.1 Burkholderia sp. HMSC10F09 | reverse complement strand
GGCGACGCGCGGCCGCGCCGCGCGGCGCGCAAACCGGCGCGTCGCGGCGGCTGACGTGCGAGGGCGTCGCGGTCGAGGTTGAACGCGTGCGCGTCGCTGCGAGCCGTAAGCCGCAAGCCGCAAGCCGCAAGCCGCAAGCCGCCACCCGCAGCTGCGAGCGCACGTCGCATCGCATCACCCGCGCCGCACCGTCATCCGCAGATAGAGCAGCGCGCCGCCGGCAAGCAGCAGCGGGCATACGACATACCATCCCGTCGTCACGAACAGCCCGGCGACCGCGATCAGCGAAATCCACGCGCAGCGATATGCGACGCTGCCGCGCGGCAGCAGTTTCAGCGCGGCCGCCGCGCCGAGCCCGTACACCATCACGAAGCAGCCCGACGTGACGAGCACGAGCGGCGTCGGCCCGACCCCCGCGAGCGTCGTCGCGGCGAGCGCGACCGCCGCGAGCAGCGCGATCGCAGCGAGGCTGCGGCGCGGCACGCCGCCGACCTGACTGCCTTGCGCGAGCCAGCCTGGCAGCGCGCCGTCGCGGCCGAGCGCCGCGCCGAGTTTCGCCGCGCCGGCGAAATAGGCGTTCATCGTGCCGAGCGTGAGCAGCAGCGCCGCGGCCGTCGCCAGCACCTGCGCATGGCCGCCGATACCGCCGGCGATCAGTTCGGCGAGCGGGGCGCCCGACGCGCCGGCCGACGGCCCGAGCACCATCACGCTCGCCGCCGCCACGGACAGATAGAGCAGGCCGACGACCACGACCGCAATGCCGGCCGAGCGCGGCATGTCGTGCGCAGGGCGTCGAAATTCGGCCGCCAGATGCGTGATGGCTTCCCATCCGGCGAAGCTCCAGACGAGCAGCGCGGCCGCCTGTCCGACCGCGAGCCAGCCGTGCGGCGCGAACGGATGCAGGTTCGTCGTGCGCGCATGCGGCGCGGACGCGAGCACGGCGGCGAGCAGCAGCGTCACGAGCAGCGCCGACAGCACGAGTTGCATGCGGCCCGACACCGTGACGCCGAACGCGTTCGCGGCCGACACGATCGCGATCAGCGCGGCCGCGGTCGCGATGACGGTCGTCTGTCCGCCGCCGGTCACGGCCGCGACGTACGCGCCGCCGAACATCGCCGCCGCCGGCGCACCGGCCGGCACCGCGAAATAGAAGCACCAGCCGACGACGGCCGCCGCCTTCGGCCCGAACGCGCGTCGCGCATACGTCGATACGCCGCCCGCGTCCGGGTAGCGGGCGCCGAGCGCCGCGAACGTCGCCGCGAGCGGCGCCGACAGCACGACGAGCGCGGCCCACGCAAGCAGCGACGCGGGGCCCGCGACGTCGGCGGCCAGCGCGGGCAACGCAATCACGCCGGTGCCGAGCACCGCGCCGATATACAGCGCGGCGCCCTGGAAAATCGTCAGCGAACCGCCGTGACGAGCGGCGGGCGAATCGGCGTGCGAGCGCATGGGTGACTGTCTCCGGACGGCTTGTCGTACGCGCGGCGTGCCGCGCGGCGAATAATCGTCCGATGCTACCCGAACGGCAGCGGCGCCGCGGCGCGGCGATCAGTAGTCGGCGACGCTCGCGATGTCAGCGGACGTCAGTAGCGGCGTGCGAGCCGGATGCGCGCGTCCTCGCGCTCGGCGGCCGCCAGGTCGGGCGCATAGCGGAATGCGCCGGACACGAGCGACGCGATCGGCACGCCGTCGCGAAACAGCACGCGATTGCCGGCGAGCGCCGGCACCTTGTCGCCGGGCAGCAGCGTGCCGACGAGGTTGAGCGGATCGACGCCGGTCACGCAGACGGTCTGCCCGTCGCCCGGCTGCCGCCGCATTTCGCGCAGGATCGGGATCGCTTCGGGCAACGCGAATTGCTCGCCCGCGAGGCCCGCGACGAAGCGGCCGCCGCGGATTTCGCCGCGCGCTTCGAGGCGCTGCAGCACGCGCACGAGCTCGCGCCAGCTCGGCAGCCAGTCGGCTTCGCGCTCGAGCAGCCGCCAGAACACGACGCCGTAGCGGCGCAGCAATGTCCACACGACGTGTTCGAGCGCGGCGGGATCGGTCGCCGGCGCGGGGCGCTTCGGTGCGTCCGTCTGCGCGGGCTCGGCCGGGCGCTGTACGAGCGCCCAGCGGCCCGCGTCGTCCATGCCGCCGATCAGTGCGCCGCCGCGCCGCGTGCGCGGCGCATAGGTCGCGCTGCGCTTGACGGCCGGCTTCAGCAGCGCGCGCAGCCCCGCGAAGCTGTCCGCGTTCGCAAGGCCGGCCGAGACGAGTTCGCCGAGCGCCTGTTCGAGTTCGACCGGCAGCATGTGCAGCTCGTCGAGCAGCGCGTCGAAGAACATCGCGCCGTGCGCGGCGAGCGCATCGCGCACCTGTGCGGCGCGCGCCGACAGCGTCGGCTGCGCGTCGGGATCGCGCAGCGCATGCCACGCCGCCAGATGACGGCGCGGCAGCAGCACGATCGGCGTGGTCTTCACGGGCGTGCCGGCCGCGCGCGCGGGCGCGCCGATCCGCGTCCAGACCAGCTTTCCGGAGCGGCACAGCTCGTCGAGGCCGCCCGCCGTGTAGTCGCTGAGCCGCGCCGGCAGCAGCGCGTCTTCCCATGCGCCCGCGGCGGCTTCGTAGCCTTCGAGCTGCTCGACGACGGCCGCGAGCGCGTCGCGGCCTGTGCCGCGTGTGTCGGGTGTCAGATGCTGCCAGTGGAACAGGAAGCGCATGAAGTCCGCACGCTCGACCGGCTCGATTTCGCGGCGCAGCCGCTTCACCGTATAGCGATGAATGCGCGCGAGCAGATGGCGTTCGCACCATTCGTCGACGGTCGTGCCCGGCGTGAAGCGGCCGCGCATCACGTAGCCTTCGCGTTCGAGGGCGGCGAGCGCCGCCGCGGCGGCGGCCGGCGGCAGGCCGAGCGGTCGCGCGATCGCGTCGAGCGGCAGCGGGCCGAAACCGGTCAGCCGCGCGCGGATCAGCTCGACGCATGCGGCGTCGGCTTCCCAGGGCTGCGCGCATGCGGCCGGCACCTTCAGCACCGGCGCCACGCGCGCGTCCGCGTGCACCGCGCGCAAGCAGACGAGCCGTTCGACCGGCACCCACAGCGCGGCGCCATCCGGCGTGACGAGCTTCGTCGCGCGGCGGCTGCCCGCAAGTTCGGCGAGCCACGCAGGCCAGCCTTCGTGTGCGTTCGCTTCGTCTTCGGTGATGCACGCGAGCGTCAGCAGCGCATCGTGCATTTCGTCGGCGTCGCGCACGAGCGGCCACGCTTCGTCGCGCACCGCGGCGATCGCATCGGCGTCGAGCGCGCCGAGATCGTCGGCCGATTCCGGATCGCTCCAGCGGCGCGACAGCACCGCCTGCGTGCGGCGCTCCTCGATCGGCGCATCGTCGAGATACGCGTACGGCTTCGCGTTGAGGATCTCGGCGGCGAGCGGCGACGGCGCGGGCAGGTCGCGCGCGATCAGTTCGACCGCGCCGCTTTCGATCCGGCGCAGTAGCGCCAGCCAGCCGTCGGCGTCCATCGCGTCGTGCAGGCAGTCGTCGAGCGTCTGATCGACGAGCGGGTGATGCGGAATCTCGCGTTCGCCGACGACGTTCTCGAGGCACGCGGCCTGATCGGGAAACACGGTCGCGAGCAGATCGTCGCTTTTCATCCGCTGCAGTTGCGGTGCCGTGCGCCGGCCGCCCGTGAAGCGCGGCAGCGCGAGCGACGTCGTCGCGTTCCAGCGCCAGCGCACGCCGAACAGCGGCGCGTCGAGCAGCGCCTGGATCAGCACGTGCTCGGCGCTCGTCGAGCGCAGGTAGCGCCATACGTCCTCGAGCGCGAAGCTGTGCGCGAGCGACAGCGACAGGATGATCGCATCGTCGGTCGCCGCCGCCTGCAGTTCGAAGTTGAAACTGCGGCAGAAGCGCTTGCGCAGCGCGAGCCCCCACGCGCGGTTGATGCGGCTGCCGAACGGCGAGTGGATCACGAGCTGCGTGCCGCCCGATTCGTCGAAGAAGCGCTCCATCACGAGCGTGTCTTGCGTCGGCAGCGCGCCGAGCGCCGCGCGGGCGCGCGCGAGATAGTCGACGATCTGCCGGGCCGCTTCGTCGGACAGCCGCAGCTCGTCGACGAGCCAGCGCAGCGCCGGCGCAAGGCGGCTGTCTGCGAGCGCGACGCCGGTTGCGGGGCCGGCGCCCGTATCGGCATCGGCGTCGGCGCGCTTGCGCGATGCGGCGCGCGCCTGCGTCCGGCGATCGCCTTCGGCAAACAGCGCGTCGAGCTGCGCGCGCAGCCGGCCGACGGCCGCCGACAGCTCGTCGCTGCGTCCCGGCGCTTCGCCGAGCCAGAACGGAATGTTCGGCGACTGGCCTTGTGCATCCTCGACGCGCACGCGCCCCGTTTCGACGCGAATGATCCGGTACGACTGGTTGCCGAGCTGGAACACGTCGCCGGCGAGACTCTCGACCGCGAAGTCCTCGTTGACCGTGCCGACCTGGATGCCTTGCGGCTCGAGCAGCACCGCGTAGTCGGCCATGTCGGGAATCGTGCCGCCGGAGGTCGTCGCCGTCATCATCGCGTTGCGCCGGCCGCGCACCGTGCCGCCGACGACGTCGCGGTGCAGATACGCGCCGCGCACGCCGCGGCGGCTCGTGAAGCCTTCCGCGAGCATCTTCATCACGTCGTCGAAGCGCTCGCGCGACAGGCGCGCATACGGCGCGGCGCGCGTGAAGCTCGCGTACAGCGCGTCTTCGCGCCATTCCGCGCACGCGACTTCGGCGACGATCTGCTGCGCGAGCACGTCGAGCGGCGCTTCCGGAATCCGCAGCGTGTCGAGTTCGCCGCGGCGCACGCAGTCGAGCAGCGCCGCGCATTCGACGAGCTCGTCGCGCGACAGCGGAAACAGCCGGCCCTTCGGCACGCCGCCGACGTGGTGCCCCGAGCGGCCGACGCGCTGCAGGAACGGCGCGATCCCGCGCGGCGAACCGACCTGGCAGACGAGATCGACATCGCCGATGTCGATGCCGAGTTCGAGCGATGCGGTCGCGACGAGCAGCTTCAGTTCGCCGCGCTTGAGCCGCTGCTCCGCATCGAAGCGATGCTCCTTCGCGAGACTGCCGTGATGTGCGGCGATCGCGTCCTTGCCGAGCCGCTCGGCGAGATGGTGCGCCATCCGCTCGGCCGTGCGCCGCGTGTTGACGAACACGAGCGTCGTGCGATGCGCGGCGGCGAGTGCCGCGATGCGGTCGTACAGCTGTTCCCACACGTCGTTCGCCATCACCGGTTCGAGCGGCACGTTCGGCAGTTCGAGCGCGAGATCGCGTTCGCGCGTGTGGCCCGTATCGACGATCGCGCATTCGCGCGGCGCGTCGGCCGGGCCGCCGACGAGAAAGCGCGCGACCGCATCGATCGGCTTTTGCGTGGCCGACAGCCCGATGCGCGGCAGCGCGCGGCCGACCAGCGCGTCGAGCCGTTCGAGCGACAGCGCGAGATGACTGCCGCGCTTCGACGACGCGAGCGCGTGGATTTCGTCGACGATCACCGATCGAACGGTAGACAGCATCTGCCGGCCCGAGGTCGACGACAGCAGCACGTACAGCGATTCGGGCGTCGTCACGAGGATGTGCGGCGCGCGCTTGCGCAGCGCGCTGCGCTCGGCCTGCGTCGTATCGCCGGTGCGTACCGCGGTGCGGATCGCCGGCACGGGCAGGCCGAGCTGCGCGAGCGATTCGGCGATGCCGGCAAGCGGCGCATCGAGATTCACGTGGATGTCGTTCGACAGCGCCTTCAGCGGCGATACGTAGACGACGAGCGTCGCGTCAGGCAGCGCGCCGTCGTGCGCGAGCGCGTCGCGCACGAGTTCGTCGAGCGCGCACAGAAACGCGGTCAGCGTCTTGCCGGAACCGGTCGGCGCGGCGACGAGCGTCGAGCGGCCGGCCTTGATGTGCGGCCACGCGAGCGCCTGCGCGCCGGTCGGTGCGGCGAACGTGCGGCGAAACCATGCGGCGACGGCCGGATGAAACACATCCAGCGCGCGCGTGGCGGGGCGGGTAGCGGTGACGTCCATCGGTTCGGTGAATTGGGGTGCGAGCGCAGGCGCGGCCGTGCGCGCATCGCCAGTGTGCCAGACGTCGCGCGCGCGTGCCGTGCGTGACGGAACGGGGATCCGTCGTCACAGATGGGGGACGCCGCGCGACTTTCAACGTGCGAGCGCGCGTCGCCGCCATGCGCTACACGCGATGCAGCCAGCCGAGCCAGTGCTGCAGCAGCGGCGCGCGCGTCCACGCCGACTGCACGAGCCAGAGCGTGCCGCCCCACGCGGCCGCGACGACGATCAGATCGCAGTGGCCGCTGTTCCAGAGATTCAGCGAATGGCGCCGCCAGATCCATGGCACGCCGAGCGGGTTCGGCCAGTCGGCGAGCAGATGCATCAGGCCGCCGCACGCGAAGCCGAACAGCGGCGCGGCCCAAAGCGGATGCGGATGATGCGTGAGTCCGTGCCAGCCGAGCGCGAGCAGCGCGAGCCAGCCGATGCCCCAGTGCGTGACGGTGCGATGCGCGATCCACAGCCGCCGCTTGCGGCTCCACCACGCGAGTTCGAGCCAGTCGGGCGCCGTGCCGCCCGCGACGCCGGCGATGAATGCGGCGACGAGCGAGGTATGCCACGGCCCGGTGGCGCCCGTTTGCGCCACGAGGGCGGCGGCCGCGACGCCCGCCGCGAAGCCGGACGCATGATGCGCGTTGTGCGATGCCATATGAAACTGAAACGAAAGACGAAGAAGCCTGAACGAACGGGAACGGCGGCGCCGCGCCCGGAAAAGCGGGGCGCTATCTTCTCAGATGCGTGCACGCAGCGGGCGATCGGTTGCAGATTTTTTCGTTTCGGCGCGAGGAGGGAACGGCGCGTGCCGTTTCATCGCAGAGCGGCCCGCCGCACACGCGCCCATGACGATTCGCCGTGCAGCGCGTGTTCGACCCTTTTTGTCCCCCTATACTACGAAACCGGCATATGGCCGCGGGCGTGCCAGCGGCTATAAACGGATCGGGTGCTTTTCCAGCCTGAAGGAGATCCATATGGGGGACATGCAATGACTACGCTGAATCGCTTCAAATCATCCGCCGTCGTGTTCGCGACGGTGGCCGGCATCGGTTTCCTGCCGAACGCACCCGTCTACGCGAAGGGCCCGCAACCCGCGGTGCTGACGAGCTCGGCCGTCGCGGTCGCCGACAAGTACAGCGCGGATGCCGCCGAGCAGATCTTCAAGGAAGGCGGCAACGCGATCGACGCGGCCGTCGCCATCGCATTCACGCTCGCCGTCACGTATCCGGAGGCCGGCAACATCGGCGGCGGCGGCTTCATGACGATCTACAAGGACGGCAAGCCGTACTTCATCGACTACCGCGAACGCGCGCCGCTCGCGGCGACGAAGGACATGTACCTCGACAAGGACGGCAACGTCGTGAAGGGAATGAGCCTCTACGGTCCGCGCGCGGTCGGCGTGCCGGGCACGGTCGCCGGCATGTGGGAAGCGCAGAAGCGCTTCGGCAAGCTGAAGTGGAAGCAGGTGCTCGCGCCGGCGATCCACTACGCGCGCGATGGCTTCATCGTCGACGAGCAGCTCGCGCAGCGCGGCGTCGATGCATCGAAGGAGTTCGGCGGCAAGACGAACTTCGACAAGTACTTCTCGGGGCTGAAGGCCGGTGCGAACTTCAAGCAGCCCGATCTCGCCGCCGTGCTGACGCGCATCGCGAACCAGGGTGCGGAAGGCTTTTACAAGGGCAAGACGGCCGAACTGATCGCCGCATCGATGAAGAGCGGCGACGGCAACGGCCTGATCACGACCGAGGATCTCGCGCAATACCGCGCGGTCTGGCGCGAGCCCGTGCAGGCCAAGTGGAACGGCTACGACGTGATCACCGCGCCGCCGCCGAGCTCGGGCGGGATCGGCCTCGTGCAGCTGCTGAAGATGAAGGCCGATCTGAAGCAGGATTTCGAGGGCGTGACGCTGAATTCGCCGCAATACATCCATCTCGTCGCCGAAATCGAGAAGCGCGTGTTCGCCGATCGTGCGCAGTATCTCGGCGACCCCGACTTCTACAAGGTGCCGGTCGCGCAGCTGACCGACGACGCCTATATCGCGAAGCGCGCGGCCGAGGTCAATCCGACGCAGATCGCCGACACCAAGAGCGTGCAGCCGGGCCTCGGCACGACGATGCCGGAGAAGGCCGAGACGACGCACTTCTCGGTCGTCGACAAGTGGGGCAACGCGGTCTCGAACACGTACACGATCAACGGCTATTTCGGGTCGGGCGTGATTGCCGACGGCACGGGCATCGTGCTCAACGACGAGATGGACGACTTCTCCGCGAAGCCCGGCGTCGCGAACATGTTCGGCGTGGTCGGCAGCGACGCGAACGCGATCGAGCCGAAGAAGCGTCCGCTGTCGTCGATGTCGCCGACGATCCTGACGAAGGACGGCAAGGTGTCGCTCGTGATCGGCACGCCGGGCGGCTCGCGGATCTTCACGTCGATCTTCCAGGTCATCAATAACATCTACGACTTCAAGATGCCGTTGAAGGAGGCCGTCGGCGCGATGCGCTTCCATCACCAGCTGCTGCCGCCGAACACGATCTTCTGGGAGCCGTACCACCCGATCGAGGGTGAGCTCGCGAAGCAGCTCGAGGCGCGCGGCTATACGCTGAAGGGACAGGACTTCAGCGGCGATATCCAGGTGATCAAGGTCGACGGAAAGACGCCGGAAGCGGTGGCCGATCCGCGCGGACGCGGCGTGACGCGCATCATCCGGTAACGCACGCCGTCGCGCGGCCGTGCCGTTCGGCGGCCGCGCGGGCGATCGAGACGCCGGGTTCGCGCCCGGCGTTTTCCGTTGTGGACCGGCGCATGCGGCGCGCTGCCGTGCGTGTCGCGCGCGCCGTGCCGGCGCCGGCACGAAGCCGTTTTTCATCAATTTGACGCGCGACGCTGGGATAATGCGGGAGTTTGGCTGCGACCCGATCGAAGGAGGCCCGATGAACGACAACCGCACCGAAACCGACGACCGCTCCGACACGCAATCGCTCGACGCGCGCCGGCGCCGTTTCGAGGAGGATCTCGTCGACGCCTACGACGAAGAGCTCGAGATGGAGCTCGACGATCGCCGCTTCGACGACGGCGACGAGTTGCTGTTCTCGCAGGAGCGCCGCGAGGCACGCAAGCAGTATTTCCGCGAACTGTTCCGCCTGCAGGGCGAGCTCGTGAAGCTGCAGGACTGGGTCGTGAGCACCGGGCATCGGCTCGTCGTGATCTTCGAGGGCCGCGATGCGGCCGGCAAGGGTGGCGTGATCAAGCGCATCACGCAGCGGCTCAATCCGCGCGTCTGCCGCGTGGCCGCGCTGCCCGCCCCGAACAACCGCGAACGGACGCAATGGTATTTCCAGCGCTACGTCGCGCATCTGCCGGCCGGCGGCGAGATCGTGCTGTTCGACCGCAGCTGGTACAACCGCGCGGGCGTCGAACGCGTGATGAATTTCTGTACCGACGACGAATACGAGGAGTTCTTCCGGTCGGTGCCCGAGTTCGAGAAGATGCTCGTGCGCAGCGGCATCCAGATCGTCAAGTACTGGTTCTCGATCACCGACAGCGAGCAGGAACTGCGTTTCCAGAGCCGGATCGAGGATCCGCTGAAGCAGTGGAAGCTGAGCCCGATGGATCTCGAGAGCCGCCGTCGCTGGGAGGCCTACACGGCCGCGAAGGAGGAGATGCTGCAGCGTACGCATATTCCCGAGGCGCCGTGGTGGGTCGTGCAGGCCGTCGACAAGAAGCGCGCGCGGCTCAACTGCATCCATCATCTGCTGAGCCAGGTGCCGTACCACGAAGTGCCGCGGCCGACGATCGAATTGCCGCAGCGCGAGCATCACGAGGATTACATTCGCCGGCCGGTGCCGGACCACATGATCGTGCCGGAAATCTATTGACCGGCGCGGGCGACCGGCGCGGGCGCGAGGCGTCGGCCGACCGCCATGCGCGGGCGGCGCGACGTATGCCGCGTCAAGCGGCAGGAAAGCCCGCGCGGCCTTGCGTCAGATCGAACAGCGCTGTCTTCGCGGCCGCTTCGGCGGTCTCGGGCAGCCTGATCACGAGCCTGACGGTCATGCCGTACGCACTGTCTGCCAGTTCGTACCCCGCCTGTTCGATCCAGCGGCGCACGCGCGCTTCGTCGGGATAACCGATTTCGACCGTGAGCCGCGTGTGGCGAATCCGTGCGATGCGTTCCGCATCGAGCAGCGCCGACGCGATCGCGTCCGTGTAGGCGCGCACGAGGCCGCCCGCACCGAGTTTTACGCCGCCGTAGTAGCGCACCACTGCGCCGAGTACGCCGTCGAGGTCGTGATGGCGCAGCACTTCAAGGATCGGCCTGCCCGCGGTGCCCGACGGTTCGCCGTCGTCCGACATCCCCGACTGGCCGCCCGCGAGCAGCGCCCAGCAGACGTGCGTGGCCGTCGGATGCGCGTCGCGCAGCTGCTGCAGCGCCCGCATGGCGGCCTCGCGGTCTTCGACGGGGATCGCGTGTGCGATGAAGCGGCTTTTGCGGATTTCGAGTTCCCGGGTGGTGGCGGCGGCGAGCGAGTAGGGCATGGTCCGGGCTGATGAAATGCGAGAGGAATCCAGAGGCTGAGGTACTGCCGCCGCGATCGATCGTTCGATGTTGATCGGCGTGCAAGCAAGATGGCGATTTTGCTTCGCGGTACCTGGATGGGTCGGAGCTGCGAGAAAACGAAATTCTACCGTGGTGCGTATCGAGGCATGCCGGCGTCCCGCCGGGAAGACGCGAACGAACTGCTGGATGCCGAGACTTCACGGCTTGCGGCCGCGCATGACATCAGCGTGCGCGTACTTGCTCGAATCGAGACGATTCCGGAAGACGACTCGAACGGCAAAGGGCATACGCCGCCAGTGCAGCTTCGCGCGAAGCCGCGAGGGCCACGGCCGATGCAGCGCTTTGGCGGCAGCCCTGACGGATCGGGCATGCGATCGATTGGCACGGATTTACTGTCGCAGCGCCGGCCTGTATCCGGTCGCGAGCGAATAACTGATTGTGATCGAAGGACAGACTGGCATTCCGCGGTGATTCGCATTGACCAGCGCATTTGCGCCCGGCATCGCCAAACCGAGCGAAACAAGGCTTTGCTCGATCGCCGACGAAGCGAGCACTTTTCGATATGTTGTCAACCGTTAAATATCGAAAGAGTGTTGTGTTACAGCGTTGATCTTTTGTAACAGCCCTGTTACAGTTCCGCCGCACCGAATTGCAGCCTATCCAGTCGCAGCGACTGATAATCCGGGCGCCGGCTTCGTATAGACGCGGATTGGAGCTTTTCCGAGAGACCATCGGAAGCGCGACAAATCGACGATGCGAGTCCGGCGATCAATGCGCGACGGGCAAATTTCATGGAAAGTGGAGCGCAACCGGCCGATATGCGGTGGCGCGATATAACAACACTGAAGAGCAACGATCCCAACGAGAACAACAATGGCCGATTTGCATTGGACCATGCCAATCGCCAGATGGACGTCGATTTCGACCGCAGGGGTACCGGGCGTCGAAGCGCTCGATCCGATGGTGCGACGCCGCTTGAGCAGGCTATCGCGTCTCGCGCTTCAGGCAGCCTACGACTGCGCCGGATCCGAAAATCCGCTGCGCATGGTGTTCGCATCGCGCCACGGTGAGCTGGCGCGCACCACCGGCATTCTGGCCGACATCGGCGCCGCGGAGCCGGTGTCGCCGACGGCCTTCAGTCTTTCGGTCCTCAACGCCGTGACGGGCGTGTTCGGCATCGCGCGACGCGACCGCTCGGCCGCGACCGCGATTGCGGCCGGGCATGAAACGCTCGGTTACGCGCTGCTCGAAGCCTATTCCCAATACGAAACGTCGCCGGCCTCGCCGGTGCTGCTCGTCTACGCGCACGAGCCGGCCGATGGCGTTTACGGCGATGTCGACGACGACGCGCAAAGCGTCGGGCTCGCGATTCTGGTCGGCGCCGGCGAGCCGGACGGGCATCTGACCTGCGAAATGACCGCGGACGTCGCTGCCGACGCACGGGTTGCCGACGACGCCGACACGCAAAGCGCCGCGGTGCTGCGTTGTCTGTCGGCGCACACGACGGCGTCGTGGCGCGGCGAACGCGCGGCCTGGCGATGGAGCTGGCATGATCGCGCGGCTTGACTACGGCTGGCGTCTGTTCGCGACGGGCGCGAGTCTCGCTTTTTTCGCGCTGTGCGGATTCGGGTTCTCGTTGCTCGCGATCGTCGCCGCGGCGCTATGGCCGCATCGCCGCTCGCGCCAGCGCGGCGTGACGCTCGTCATCCATTATTTCTTCCGCGCGCTGGTCGCGCTGCTGCAGCGTATCGGCGTGATGAAGGTCGAGCTGACCGGCGTCGAGCGTCTTGCGCGCGGCGGCCCCGCAATCGTTGTCGCCAATCACCCGACCTGGCTCGACGTGATGGTGCTGCTGTCGCTGACGCCGAAGGCGTGCTGCGTCGTCAAGCGCGGCCATTGGGGCAACCCGTGCTTCTGGGGCATCGTGCGCGCCGCCGAATACGTGAGCAATGCCGATGCGGCCGATCTCGTCGAAGCCGGCGCGCGTCAGCTGGCGGCCGGCTACACGATGATCATCTTTCCGGAAGGCACGCGCAGCCCGGGCGGCAATCGCCTGCATGCGTTCTCGCGCGGCTTCGCGCATATGGCCCTGCAGTCGCGCAGCCGGATTCTGCCGGTATTGATCGATTGCGATCCGCCGGTATTCACCAAAACGTTGCGCTGGTATCACGTGCCGTCTCGTGCGTTTCGCATGCGCGTCAATGTACTCGAGCCGATGGATCTGAACCGGCTGGCGTCGAACGCGACGCCGCCGTCGATAGCCGCTCGCAGCATCGCGCGCGAAGTGGAAGTGCACATTACTCAAAGCCTGTTTCAGCATGGATACTTTAAAACTGCAAATTAAGCAGCTTCTGATCGACATGCTCGATCTGAGCGACATGACGGTCGACGACATCGACGACGACGCGCCGCTGTTCTCGACCGACGGCATCGGGCTGGATTCGGTGGATGCGCTCGAAGTCGCGCATCATGCTGCGCAAGAAGTTTCACCTGACGATCGCGGCGAACGACGAGCGCACGAAAGCGCACTTCAGATCGGTCAATACGCTGGCGGCATTCATCGCCGAACAGCAGTCTCATCAGGCATCGCACGAAGCCGTGCTGGAAAAGGGGAGTCAATCGTGACGGACGCAGAAATCCTGGAGCGCATCCGCGCGATCTTTCATGAGAATTTCGGGATCGAGCCGGAGCAGGTGAAGCCGGACACGCACCTGTTCGAAGAGCTCGACCTGGACAGCATCGACGCGGTCGATCTGGCCATCAAGCTTCAGGAAATGACGGGCAAGCGGATCAAGCCCGAAGAGTTCAAGTCCGTGCGGACCGTCGGCGACGTCATCGCCGCGGTTCACGCGTTGCTCGCGCGCGCGTGACGATGGCAGCGGCCGGCATGCGGGCGGCGACGGGTGCGGCATGGCCGCGCCGCGCGGGCGTCGCGGCGAGGGTGGCGCTCGCCGTCGCCTATCCGCTCGTCATCCTGTTTGCGTGGCACGGCATGTCGCCGCGTTATGTCGGCTGCCTGCTGGTCGCGCTGCTGTGGCTGCAGCGCACGCTCGGCAAGGGCGCGCTGACGGCGGCGCTCAAACGGCTCACCACGCTCGACTGGTACGTGGCCGGTGCATTGACCGCGTTGTCGGCCGCGATTGCCGTGACCGATAGCGAACGGCTGCTTCATTTCTATCCCGCCTGCGTCAGTGCCGGCCTGCTCGCTGCGTTCGGCGCGACGCTGCGGCGCGGCCCGACCATGATCGAAAAATTCGCACGGCTGGCCCATCCCGAGCCGGGCCCCGAGATCGTCCGGTATACGCGGCGCGTCACGCAGCTCTGGTGTGTGTTCTTCATCGCAAACGGCGGCTTTTCCGTCTATACGGCGCTGTACTGGAGCAGTGCGTCGTGGGCCGTCTACAACGGGTTGATCGCGTATCTGCTGATCGGCGCGCTGCTGGTCGGCGAGTGGCTGTGGCGAACCTTCGTCGTCGCGGCGATGCGGAAACGGGCGGGTCTCGCATGATCGCGCTACACGAGATGCTGTGTGCCGACGCCGACAGCGGCGTGGCAGTCTGTCGTGACGGCAACGAGGTGCTGACGCTCGGCGATCTGCGCGCGTGCGCGGATGCCATCGCGCAGGCGGTGCAGGAGTATGGTGCACGACGCGTCGCGATCTGCACAGACGATCCGTACACGTTCGCCTGTGCGCTGTTCGGCGTCGCGGCGGCGCGCGCGGAGGTCGTGATCCCGGCCAGCCATGCGCCCGGTTATCTCGACGATCTGGCCCACGCATACGATCTGATGCTCGACGCGTCGACGCTCGCTACCTGCATGCGCGACGCGAAACCGGCGGCCGCTGCCGTTGCTCGCACGATCGAGGCCGCCGCGCCTGTGACGCTTTATACGTCGGGCAGCAGCGGCACGGCGAAGTCCGTACGAAAGTCGCTCGCGCAGCTCGATGCCGAGGTGCGCACGCTGCAGCGCGAATGGGCGGACAGCGTAGGGACGGCCGTGACGCTGTCGAGCGTTCCCCATCACCACATCTACGGGCTGCTCTTCAGGATTCTGTGGCCGCTCGCGGCCGGTCGCGCGTTCGACCGGATCTCGGTGCTCGAGCCGCTGCAGCTGCAGCAGCGGCTGGCCGCATACGGCGGCGGTATCGTCGTTTCCACGCCGTCGCAGTTGATGCGCTGGCCGTCGTTGCCCGGTTTCCCGATGCAGGCGCCCGCGCCTTGCGCGTTCTTCTCGTCGGGCGGCCCGCTGCCGGCCGACGCGGCGACGGCCTATTCGAAAGCCTTCGGCGCGGCGCCGCTCGAGATCTTCGGCAGCACCGAAACCGGCGGCATTGCCTGGCGGCGCCAGGACGGCTCGGCGGCATGGCAGCCGCTGACGGGCGTCGAGGTGCGCTGCGACGAAGACGGCGCGTTGTGCGTTCGCTCCGCTCATCTCGGCCACGATCGCTGGCATCGCACCGACGACACCGCGCGATTCGACGCGCAGGGGCGCTTCGTGCTCGCGGGACGACGCGATCGCGTCGTCAAGCTGGACGGCAAGCGCGTGTCGCTGCCCGAACTCGAGGCGCGCCTGCTGACGCACGCCTACGTCGAGCAGGCGGCGGCTGTCGTGATCGACGGTGCGACGCGCGCGCATGTGGGCGTCGTTGCCGTATTGACGGCGGCGGGGCGCGACGCGCTCGCCGCGGACGGACGGCTGGCCGTTGCGACGACCTTGCGCCACTCGCTCGGCGCCTATTTCGACGCGGCCGCGTTGCCGCGTCACTGGCGGTTCCTGCATGCGATGCCGTTCGATGCGCGCGGCAAACTGCCGGCCGCCGCACTCGCAGCAGCGTTCAGGGCCGCGCCCGAGGGCTTCGAGCTGCTCGCGTCCTGGCAAGCCGACGACGCGTTGCATTACGAACTGCGCGTGCCTGCCGCGCTCGCGCATTTCGAAGGACACTTTCCGGGGCTGCCGATCCTGCCGGGCGTCGTGCAAATCGACTGGGCGGCGCGCCTTGCGGCTCGCGAGATGCCCGGCGTGCGCGAAGTGCGCGCCATCGAGCACCTGAAGTTCAAGGCACCCGTGCTGCCGGGCGCCGTGCTCGCACTGCGCATCGCGCACGATCCCGTACGCAGCCGCGTGCGTTTCGCGTTCCGCTGCGACGAGCGCGAGTGCACGTCCGGCGCGCTCGTCTACGGTGCGGCTGCGCAATGAACGGCATCTGCATCGTCATTCCGATCTACAACCACCGCGACGCGATCGGCGGCACGTTGGCGCGCCTCGTCGTGCACGGTCTGCCGATTCTCGTGATCGACGACGGCAGCGACGCGCCGACGCAGCAGGTGCTCGCTGCGCTGGCGGCGCGCTATGCGGGCAGCGTGACGGTGCTGCGGCTGCCCGTGAACGGCGGAAAGGGCGCGGCCGTCATGGCCGGGCTGCGTGCGGCCCGCGCGCGCGGTTATCGGCACGCGATCCAGATCGATGCCGATGGCCAGCACGATGCGGCGGACGTGACGAAATTCGTCGCGGCCGCGCAGGCCGAGCCCGACGCGGTGATTCTCGGCCGGCCGCGTTTCGACGACAGCGTGCCGAAGGCGCGCCTGTACGGCCGCTATCTCACGCACGTGTGGGTATGGATCGAAACGCTGTCGCTCGACATTCCCGATGCGATGTGCGGATTTCGCCTTTATCCGGTCGATGCCGTCTGCGACGTGATCGACACGGTGTCGATGCCGACGCGGATGGCGTTCGACAGCGAGATATTGGTCCGTCTCCACTGGCGCGGCCTCGTGTTCAGGACGATCCCGACGCGCGTCGTCTACCCGGAAGACGGTGTATCGCATTTCGACGTCTGGCGCGACAACCTGCGCATCAGCGCAAGTCATACGCGGCTCGTCGCGGGCATGCTGGTACGCGCGCCGATACTCGTTGCCCGTCGTCTCGCCGGGCAGCGCGGCGCGTCGCCGGCCGCACGCACGCGCGCGTGGTGGCGCATTCCCGAACGCGGCAGCCGCGTCGGCATGGCGCTGCTCGCGCTCAGCTGTCGCTGGTTCGGTAAAACCTTCACGTCGCTCTGGCTGCATCCGATCGTCGGCTATTTCGTGCTGACGAATCGCGCCGCGCGTACCGCATCGCATGCGTACATCGCGCGGCTTCGCGACGCAGGCGCGACCGCCGTGCCGAAGCCGGGATGGCGCACCGCGTACCGTCACATGCTCGCGTTCGCACAGGCGGGGTTCGACAAGTTCGTCGCGTGGTCCGGCCGCCTCGACGAGCTCGACGTGCGTTTCGACGATTCGTCCGCATTCGATGCACTGGCGGCGAGCGGACGCGGTGCACTCGTGATCGGCGCGCATCTCGGCAATCTGGAAATGACGCGCGCGCTCGCGCTGCGCGATGCACACACGAAAGTCACGGCGATCGTCTACACCGAGCATGCGAAGCGCTTCACCGGCGTGCTGGCGGGCGCCAACAGCGACTTCGGCAAGCAGCTCGTCGAAGTGTCGGACTTCGGGCCCGATACGGCGATGATGATGCAGTCGCGTATCGACGCCGGCGAGTTGCTCGTCATCGTCGGCGACCGCGTGCCGCCGCACGATGCCGGCAAGACCGTCGATGCACGCTTTCTCGATGCGACGGCGCCGTTCGCGCAGGGTCCGTACATCCTCGCTCATGCGCTCGGTTGTCCCGTCTACCTATTCTTCTGCGTGAAGGAAGCGCGCGGCTACCGGCTCTATTTCGAGCCGTTCGCCGAGCGCATCGACTTGCCGCGCCGGGAACGCGCGACACACGTCGCGACATGGGCGCAGCGCTATGCCGCGCGGCTCGAATACTACTGCCGCAAGGCGCCGTACCAATGGTTCAATTTCTTCGATTTCTGGGCGCGGCCCGATGGAGGTCCGCGTGGCCGAACATGACATGAACGACGTCGCGGAAACCGCGGCCGGGAACGCGACGCGGCCGGCCGTCGTGATCGGCGGCCGGCATCTGACGATCGAGGACGTCGTGGCGATCGCTCGCGACGGTGCGCCGGTCGCGCTGAACGCGGACGGCGAATGGCGCGCGCGAATCGAGCGGGGCGCAGCGTGGCTGCGCGACTATCTCGCGAGCGGCGGCACCGTCTACGGCGTGACGACCGGGTACGGCGATGCGTGCGTGGTCGACGTGCCGCGCGCGCTCGTCGATGCGCTGCCGCTGCAACTGACGCGGTATCACGGATGCGGGATGGGCGACTGGCTCGATGCGACGCAGACGCTGTCCGTCATCGTGGCGCGGCTCAACTCGCTCGCTTTCGGCTATTCGGCCGTGCGCTTCACGTTGCTGGAGCGGCTGGCCGATCTCGTGAACCATCGCATCCTGCCGCGCATTCCGTCGGAAGGGTCGGTCGGCGCGAGCGGCGACCTGACACCGCTGTCGTATGTCGCCGCGGCGCTCGTGGGCGAGCGTACGGTCGTCTATGACGGCCGCGAGCGGAACGCGAGCGATGTCTGGCGCGCGCTCGATCGCGCGCCGCTGACGCTCGCGCCGAAGGAAGGGCTGGCGCTGATGAACGGCACCGCCGTCATGACCGGGCTGGCATGCCTCGCGTTCGCGCGCGCCGACTATTTGACGCGCGTGGCCGCGCGGCTGACCGCATTGACGACGGTTGCGCTCGACGGCCGTGCCGGGCACTTCGATGCGCGGCTGTTCGATGCGAAGCCGCACGCGGGGCAGGCCGAAGCGGCGGCGTGGATACGCGCCGATCTGGCCGAGCGCGACGAACTGCCCGGACGTCGTCTGCAGGATCGCTATTCGGTCCGATGCGCGCCGCACGTGATCGGCGTGGCGCGCGACGCGCTGTCGTGGATGCGCCGCGATATCGAGAACGAACTGAACAGCGCGAACGACAACCCGCTCGTCGTTCCGGACGACGGTTGCGTGCTGCATGGCGGCAATTTCTACGGCGGCCACATCGCGTTCGCGATGGACGCGCTCAAAACCGCGGTGGCCAATCTCGCGGATCTCATGGACCGGCAACTCGCGCTGCTCGTCGACGACAAGTTCAACAACGGGCTGCCGCGCAACCTGACGGGCGCCGCACCCGAGCGCGCGGCGATCAACCACGGTTTCAAGGCGGTGCAGATCTCGTCGTCGGCGTGGACGGCGGAGGCATTGAAACTGACGATGCCGGCGAGCGTGTTCTCGCGCTCGACCGAGTCGCACAATCAGGACAAGGTCAGCATGGGTACGATCGCCGCACGCGACTGCCTGCGTGTGCTGGCGCTGACCGAGCAAGTGGCCGCGGCACACGTGCTCGCGAGCGTGCAGGCCGCGCGTCTGCGGTTGCGCGACGACCCAGATACACAGCTTTCGCCCGCGCTTCGTGCGTTCATCGACGACGTGAGCAGCCAATCGCCGCTCGTGATCGAGGACCGCCCGCTCGAGGCGGAGTTGCGTGCGTTGACCGCACGCATCGCGGCATGCGAGCCGATCGGCGCATCTCGGCGAGGGGGCGCGGCATGAACGCATCCCGTGCGCCGCTGAGCGCGACCGCGCGCGTCGAAGTGCTGTTCCACGATGTCGATGCGATGAACGTCTGCTGGCATGGCCATTACCTGAAGTACTTCGAAAGCAGCCGCGCCGCGCTGCTGCGGATGATCGACTACGACTATCCGGCGATGCTGGCGTCGGGCTACGTCTGGCCGGTCGTGGAGGCCCATCTGAAGTACGTCCGGTCCGCGCATTACGGCCAGCAGCTGGACGTGCGCGCGACGCTGCTCGAGTTCGAGAACCGGTTGAAGATCGGTTACGAAATCGTCGACGCGGCTTCCGGCGAGCGTTTGACGAAGGGTTATACGGTGCAACTGGCGGTCGATGCGGCGACGCGCGAACTGCAGTTCGTGTCGCCGCCGGCGCTGATCGAAAGGGTGCATGCGCAATGGAACTGAATCGGCGCCGCAGACGGTTTGCGACGACGCTGTTGGTCGCGTGCGCGATGTCGGCGGGCGGCGCGGCGACGGCCGCGCCGACGCCTGCACCGGCCACGGCATCGCGGCCCGCGACGACCGCGCTCGTCTCCGAGATCGCCGCGCGGCTCGCGCGGGTCGGCGCGCTTCGCGCGGACTTTCGGCAGACACAAACCTTGCCCGCGATGAAGCGGCCGCTCGTCAGTACGGGGTCGATGCTGTTCGATCGCCGGTCGGGCGTCGTCTGGCGGATCGACACGCCGTACAAGGCGACTTACGTCATCACCGATAGCGGCGTGCGCGAGGTCGGTGCGGACGGACGTGTCGTCGCGCCCGGCAACGGCGGTCGCGGCGTCGCGCAGGTGTCGCGCATGATGCGCGACATGCTGGGCGGCGACCTGTCGGCGCTGTATTCGCAGTTCGACGTCGACGCGAGCGGCACGCCGGACCAATGGCGGATGACGTTGCGGCCGAATCAGCCGCAACTGGCGCAGGCGCTGCGTACGCTCGAAATGCGTGGCGGCGCTTATCTCGAGCGGCTCGACATGACGTTTAGCAACGGCAACGTGACCGTGCTCGAATTCGAGCGTGCGACGCCCGTCGCCGCGCCCGCCGCCGCCGAGCGCGCGTGGCTGGAGGCGCGGTAATGAACGTGACGCGCGACGTTGCCGGCACGGCGCGCGAACGCGCGCGGCGGCGCCTGCTGTGCGCCGCCTGGCTGCTCGTCACGCTGGTCGCGGTGCTGTACATCGGGTGGCGTTTCATCAGTGGCCCGGTGCCGCTGCAGACGAACCTGCTCGCGCTGCTGCCGGCTACCGAAGCGAATCCGGTCGCGGAGCGCGCCGTCGACATGCTCGGCGAGGCGCTCGGCAATCGCACCGTCTACCTCGTGTCCGACGCGGACGCGGCGCGCGCGAAGGCCGCCGCGAAGCGGTTCGGCGAGCGGCTCGGCGCCAGCGCTGCGTTCCGTTCGGTGACGGTCGAGGTACCGCCGTTCGACCTGTCGCAGATCGCGGCCACCTACCTGCCGGCCCGCTTCGGTTTGTTGACGGACGCGGATCGCCGATCGCTCGAGCAGCGCGCTGCGCCGCTTGGCGAGCAGCTCGCGCGGCGGCTTTACGCGCCGCCCGGCGACGGCTTGCAGACCGCGGTGGCCGACGATCCATTCGGCTGGCTGCAGCACTGGCTCGGCAAGTTGCCGCTCGCCGCATCCGACCTGTCGCTCGAGGACGGCATGCTGGTGTCGCATCGCGGCGGCGCGACGGGCGTCCTCGTGATGGCGTCGCTGCCGGGCTCGGCGTACGAATCGAAGATTCAGCACGCGGTGCGGGCCGCGACGGCCGATGCGGAGCACGCGCTCGCTGTCGAATTTCGCGGCGTGCGCGTCGACCGTGCCGGCGCCGTCTTCTATGCGGAAGCCGCGCGTGCGAGTGCCGAGCGCGACGTGCACGTGATCGGCGCGGTGTCGCTCGTCGGCATCGCGCTGCTGATGATGAGCGTGTTCCGCTCGCCGCGGCTGCTGATGCTCGCGTTTGCGTCGACCGCATTCGGCATCGTCTGCGCGCTCGCGGCGACGTTGTTCATCTTCGGCAAGCTGCATCTGCTGACGCTGGTGTTCGGCGTGAGCCTGATCGGCGAGGCCGTCGACTATTCGATCCAGTACTTCGTCGCCTACTTGTCGGCGGGGCGGCAATGGGATGCGCGGCGCGGTGCGGCCGCGGTCCGGCCGGCGCTCGCGGTCGCGCTTGCGACGAGCCTGCTCGGTTACGCGATTCTCGCGTGGGTGCCGTTCCCCGCGCTCAAGCAGATCGCGTGCTTCGCGATCGTCGGGATTCTCGCTGCGTTCGCGGCCGTGACCGGCTTTCTGCCGCTCGTGCTCGTGCGCGGACCGCGCCGCGTGCCGTCGGCTATTTTCTCGCGCGCGGCGCGCCTGCTGGCCGGATGGCAATCGCTGCTGACGGGCCGGCGCGCGGCGATCGCGACGGTGCTGGTCGCGTTGATCGCGATCCCCGGCTGGGCCGCGTTGACGAGCGACGACGACGTTCATCTGCTGATCCAGCGCGATCCCGATCTCGCACGCCAGGAAAACGCGATTCGCGCGGCGATCGGGCTCGCGAATACCGCGCAGTTTTTCGTCGTCGAGGGCGCGTCGCAGGAGGCCGTGCTCCAACGCTCGGAGGCGCTGCTCGCCGCGCTCGATCGACACGAGGCCGGCCGCGTGCAGTCGATCGCGACGTTCGTGCCGTCGGCAAAGCGCCAGGCGCTCGATCGGACCGTGCTCGGCACGCGCGTATTCGCTGATGCGGCCGCGCTGCGCGCCGCGCTGACGCAAGCGGGCTTTCGCGACGATGTCGCCGATGCATGGATTCACGCGTTTTCGCGCGACGCGTCGACGAGGATGACGGTCGACGCGTGGCTGGCGGCACGCTGGTCGGCACCGTTCCGGCATTTGTGGCTCGGCCGCGTCGAAGGCAGCGGCGGTCCGGTCTTCGCGGCACTGGCGATTCCGGAGCGCGTCGACCCGGCGCGGGCGGCGACGTTCGCGGCGCTCGCGCGCGAGCTGCCGGGCGTGTCGTGGGTCGACAAGGCCGCGAGCGTGTCGAACCTGTTCGGTGCGTATCGCGTCGACAGCGGCCTCTGGCTGGCCGGCGCACTGGTCGTGATCCTCGCGTTGCTCGCGTGGCGCTATGGTCTGCGCGGCGGTATCGCAACGACGCTGCCGGTCGTGTTCGCGATCGCGCTGACGCTGGCGGCGTTCGGCTACGCGCGGGTGCCGCTCACGCTGTTCAACTGGCTCGCGCTGATGCTGGTGCTCGGCGTCGGCGCGAACTACGCCGTGTTCCTGCGCGAAGGATGCACGCGGGACAAGGCCGGCATCGGCGCGGTATGGACCGGCGTGCTGCTCTCGGCCGCGACGACGCTGTTGTCGTTCGGCATGCTCGGCGCGAGCACGATGCCCGCGCTGCGCAGCTTCGGCACGACGCTCGCGCTGGGCATCGTTTTTTCGGTGCTGTTCGCACCGCTCGCTACGCCATCGATGAAGGAGCGCCGCGCATGAATTCGACGCGCACGCCGGTCTACCTGTCCGCGCCCGGCATGATCAACGCGCTCGGCGCAACGACCGAGGACATCGTCGCCGCATTGCGCGCCGGCACCGCGCCGGGCATGGGACCGCGCAGCGATGTCGCGGGCGGCGGCTGGGTCGGCCGCGCGGTTTCGACGCTCGACATCGCGCCGCCCGCAACGCTTGCGCACTTCGACTGCCGGAACAACCGGCTGCTGCTCGCGGCGCTCGCGCAGATCAGGCCCGGCATCGACGCCGCGATCGAGCGCTACGGCGCACGGCGGATCGGCGTCGTGATCGGCACGAGCACGTCCGGCATTCAGGCGGCCGAGCATGCGCTCGCGCAGCGCGCCGCGACCGGCGCGATGCCGCCCGGCTTCGACTATCGCCAGATGGAAATCGGCACGGCCGCGCCGTTCGTGCGCGCGGTGCTCGGCGTGACGGGACCTGCCTACACGCTGTCGACGGCCTGTACGTCGAGTGCGAAGGCCTTCGCGGCCGCGCGGCGGCTGTTGCGATTGAAGCTGTGCGACGCGGTCGTCGTCGGCGGCGCGGATTCGCTGTGCGAGCTGACGTTGCAGGGCTTCGCATCGCTCGAATCGGTCAGCCCGACGCGGACCAATCCGATGAGCCGCAACCGCAACGGCATCAATATCGGTGAGGGCGCCGCGCTGTTCCTGATGGGCCGCGACGAAACCGCGGTTCGTTTGGCCGGCGTCGGCGAATCGAGCGATGCGCATCATATCTCGGCGCCCGATCCGGCCGGCCACGGCGCAGAGGACGCGCTGCGCGCGGCGCTCGCCGACGCGGGCGTCGCGTCGTCCGCGATCGGCTACCTGAACCTGCACGCGACGGCGACGCGGCTGAACGACGAGATGGAAGCGAACGTGACGGCGCGCGTGTTCCCGCACGGCGTGCCGGCAAGCGGCACCAAGCCGCTGACGGGGCACATGCTGGGCGCGGCCGGCGCGACGGAGCTCGGCTTCGCGTGGCTCGTGCTGGCACGCGGCATCCCGCTGCCGCGGCACCACTGGGACGGCGAGCACGACGCGGCGCTGCCGGCGCTCGATCTCGTCGACGGCGATCGCCATTTGGGCGGCGATGCAACGGGACGCTACGCGATGAGCAATTCGTTCGCTTTCGGCGGCAGCAATGCCAGCCTGATTCTGGGGGCGTGAGATGCATGCCGGATCGTTGATCGAGGCGCTGCACGGCGGCGCGGACATTCCCGTCGCGGACGTGCGCGATGTATTGCCGCATCGCGGCACGATGCTGCTGCTCGATGCGATCGAGCGCTGCTCGGAAAACGGTATCGAGACACGCGCCGTCGCGCGCAGCGACGCATGGTATGCCGACGGCGACGGCGCGATGCCGGCCTGGATCGGCATCGAACTGATGGCGCAGGCGATCGCCGCACATGTCGGTCTGCTTGCCGCGCATGCGGGCGGTCGCGCGAAACCGGGCGTGTTGCTCGGTGCGAACCGCTATGTCGCGCATCGCGCGCGGTTCGACGCGCAAACGACGCTGCACATCGTCGCGCGAGAACTGCTGCGCGGCGACGCGGGGCACGGTGCGTATGAATGCGCGATTTATGCGGAAGGCGAGTGTTGCGCGGAAGCCGTCGTCAAGGTGTACCAGCCGGACGATTTTCAATCTTTTATCGAAGGGAGCTTCAATTCATGACTCGGCGAGTTCTCGTGACAGGCGCGAGCCGCGGGATCGGCCGCGCCGTGGCGCTGCGCATCGCATCCGACGGCTTCGCGGTGACGGTGCATTGTCGCAGCGCGCGCGACGAGGCGGACGCGGTCGCCGCGATGATTCGCGCCCAGGGCGGCACGGCGAGCGTGCTGCAGTTCGACGTGCGCGATCGCGCGGCATGCCGGCGTGAACTCGAGGCCGACGTCGAAGCGAACGGCGCGTATTACGGCATCGTCTGCAACGCGGGCGTGACGCGGGACGGCGCGTTTCCGGCGCTCTCGGAGGAGGACTGGGACGTCGTGATCGAAACCGGTCTGGACGGGTTCTACAACGTCGTTCATCCGCTGACGATGCCGATGGTGCGACTGCGCAACGGCGGCCGTATCGTCACGATCGCGTCCGTGTCGGGTGTGACGGGCAATCGCGGCCAGGTCAATTACAGCGCCGCGAAGGCCGGCCTGATCGGTGCAACGAAGGCGCTCGCGGTCGAACTGGCGTCGCGAAAGATCACGGTCAATTGCGTCGCGCCCGGCCTCGTCGATACGGGGATGCTCGACGCCGTGCCGCTCGACCATGCATTGAAGGCGGTGCCGATGGGCCGCGTCGGCGAGCCCGACGAGGTCGCGGCGGTGGTCGGTTTCCTGATGTCGGACGCGGCGAGCTACGTCACGCGGCAGGTGATCGGCGTCAACGGCGGGATGGTGTGATGAAGCGAGTCGTGGTGACGGGGATGGGCGGCGTGACCGCCTTCGGTCAGAGCTGGCCCGAAATCGAGGCGCGTCTGCGCGACGGGCGCAATGCCGTGCGGCGGATGCCGGAATGGGACTGCTACGAAGCGCTGCATACGCGGCTCGCGTGTCCGCTGCCGGGCTTCGAGCTGCCGCACGCGTATCCGCGCAAGAAGACGCGTTCGATGGGGCCGGTGTCGATGTATGCGGTCAGGGCGAGCGAGCTTGCGCTGACGGACGCCGGCTTGATCGACGACCCCTCGATCCGCGACGGGCGCATGGGCGTCGCGTACGGATCGTCGTCGGGCTCCGTCGAACCGATCCGCGCATTCGGCACGATGATCGAGACGGGCTCGATGCGCGACGTCACGTCGAACAGCTACGTGCAGATGATGCCGCATACGACGGCCGTCAACGTCAGCCTGTTCTGGGATCTGAAAGGGCGCATCGTGCCGACGTCGTCGGCGTGCGCGTCCGGCAGTCAGGCGATCGGCTACGCGTACGAAGCGATCGCGACGGGCAAGCAGGCGCTGATGCTCGCAGGCGGGGCGGAAGAGTTGTCGGGGCCCGCGGTGGCCGTGTTCGATACGTTGTACGCGACCAGCACGCGCAACGATACGCCGAATCTGACGCCGCGTCCGTTCGATGCCGATCGCGACGGTCTGGTCGTCGGCGAAGGGGCGGCGACGCTCGTGCTGGAAGAGTACGACCACGCGATCGCACGCGGCGCGACGATTCATGCGGAGATCGTCGGCTTCGGCTGCAATTCGGATGGCGCGCACATCACGCAGCCGACCGCCGAAACGATGGCCGTCGCGATGCGCGTCGCACTGAACGACGCGCAGCTCGATGCCGATGCGATCGCGTACGTGAATGCGCACGGCACGTCGACCGATCGCGGCGACGTCGCGGAAAGTCATGCGACCGCGTCGGTGTTCGGCGAACGCATGCCGATCAGCTCGCTGAAGAGCTACGTGGGGCACACGCTCGGCGCATGCGGCGCGCTCGAAGCGTGGTGGACGATCGAGATGATGAAGCGCAACTGGTATGTGCCGACGCTCAATCTCGACACGGTCGATCCGGCGTGCGCGCCGCTCGACTATATCGTCGGCGATGCACGCCGCATCGACGCGGAATTCGTGATGAGCAACAACTTCGCGTTCGGCGGCATCAATACGTCGCTGATCTTCCGGCGGATGGCGGCGTGACGGCGTTCGGCAGCGAAGCGTCTCGCGTCGTCGTCACCGGGCTCGGCATCGTGTCGTGCCTCGGCAACACGCTCGACGACGTCGCGGCCGCGCTGCGCGCCGGGCGCTCGGGCGTGCGTCGTATCGAAACGTGGCGACAGCGCGGTTTTCGCAGCCAGGTCGCCGGTGCGGCGTCCGTCGAGGCGACCGAGCCGTTCTCGCGCAAGCACGAGCGCTTCATGGGCGACACCGCGCGCTTCGCGGCGCATGCGGCGGCGTTCGCGCTCGACGATGCGCGCCTCGATGCCGACGCGCTTCGTTCGCCGCGCGCGGGCGCGATCGTCGGCTCGGGCATCGGATCGATGGCCGAATACGACGACGCGATGGCGATCGCGACCCAGCGCGGCCTCGACAAGACGCCGCCCTATGTCGTTCCGAAGGCGATGAGCAGCACGGCGTCGGCGTGCATCGCGCAGCTGTTCGGCATCGGGGGCGTGTCCTATACGCCGGCTTCCGCATGCACGAGCGGCGCACTCGCGATCGGCCATGCGGCGCAGTTGATTCGCGCCGGCTGTCAGGACGTCGTCCTTGCGGGCGGAAGCGAGGCACTGCACGACAACATGACGCTGATGTTCGATGCGATGGGCGCGTTGTCGAGCGCGTTCAACGACACGCCGGACTGCGCATCGCGGCCGTATGCGCGCGACCGCGACGGCTTCGTGATTGCTTCGGGCGCGGGCATCCTCGTACTCGAATCGCTCACGCATGCGCGAGCCCGCGGTGCACGCATCTACGCGGAGATCGCCGGGTTCGGACAGTGCACGGACGATGCCGGCATGGCGACGCCTCACGCGCCGGGCATTGCGCGCGCGATGCGCATCGCGCTCGATGGCGGCGGCCCACGGCCCGACTACGTCAATACGCACGCACCCTCGACGCCGCTCGGCGACGTCGAGGAACTGAAGGCGCTCGGCGACGTGTTCGGCAGCGACGTGCCGGCGTTTTCGTCGACGAAAGGCATGACCGGTCATCCGCTCGGCGCGAGCGGTGCGCACGAAGCGATCTATACGCTCCTGATGATGCGTGACGGTTTCATCGCCGGTACGGCTGTCGGAAGCGACGCCGATCCGGCCGTCGCCGGCATGCCGCTCGTGCGCGACACGCGCGACGGCACGATCGAACGTGCGCTGTCGATTTCGTTCGGATTCGGCGGCAGCTGTGCAAGTGTGTTGTTGGACGCCTGGAAGGGCGATTGAAGTGAACCGACTGAGCTGAGAGGACGATAACAATGAAACACAAACGACATCTGGCCGGGATGTTGGCTGCGGCAGCGCTGCTGACGGGGTGCGGTACCGTGGTCCGCTCGTTGCCGCTGCCCGCTGCGGCAACGGCGCCCGACGCGAGCGGCGTCGCGGTCTATTTCGGCGCGCAGCCGCATCCGGAGGTCAAGACGAGTATCGGGCCGCGCGCCGAGTCGGTGCGCGTCCAGCGCGGCACGCAGGCGGAGCAGCAGACGTGCGAGCAGGCGCTGACCGAAGCGCTGAACCGCCTTCGCACGTATGCGAAGAATCATGGCGGCAATGCGGTCATCAACGTGACGACGCGGTTCCACAGCCAGCGTTCCGATTCGACGACCGAATACACCTGCGGCGTGAGCGGCGGTGCGGGCGCAATTGCCGTGTCGGGCGACGTCGTTCAACTGAACGCGCAATGACGGAGAAACGGATGAAATACGGTATGGCACTGGCGCTGGTCGGCGCGATCCTGACATCTTCGGCGGCCTATGCACGGGACACGATCGACAACTATCCGATCGAGTCCGCGCTGAAGAGCGACGAGGGCAAGCTCGACGATGGCGTCGCGCTCTATTTCGGCGATCAGCCGCACCCGCGCGTGCTCAAGTCGTACGGCACGTTTGCGACCAACAAGAAGACGAACGCGTTCGGCAAGAGCGACGAGGCGGCGTGCCGGCACGTGTTTCTGTCGGCCGTGCTCGAACTCCAGGCGCGTGCGCGCAAGGAGGGCGGCAATGCCGTCGTCGGCATCAAGAGCAACTACCGCAACGTGTTGCGCTCGAGCGAAACCGAATACACGTGCGGCGCCGGCGCCGTCATGGCCGGTGCGGCGCTGACCGGCGAGGTCGTGACGCTGAAACGCTGACCGGCAGCGCGCGGAAGGGGCCGCCGCACGGCGGCCTCGCCCATTCAGGCCGGCTTGCGCGCGGCGACGTTGACCAGCGTCTCGCGCCGCTTGCCGGGCTTCGGCGTATAGAGGCCGATGCGCTCGAGGAGCCCGAAGTCCTTCGCGCGGCTCCACCACAGGTACGGGAACGACACGTTGCGGGATTCGAACGCGAAGCCCGCATGACGCAGCATCGCCAGATAGCCGTCGGCGCTTTTCTGCACTTCCATCGGATGACGGAACAATAGCCTGATCACCCACGACTTGATGTACGCGTCGGTGGACTCCGCGAACAGCAGCAGTCCGCCCGGCTTCAGCACGCGGCGAAACTCGGCCAGCGCGCGGTCCTGATCGACGAGATGGTGGAAGGTCTGATGGCAGAACACGATGTCGACGCTCGAATCGGCGAGCGGAATGCGCGTGCAGTCCGCGTGATGCAGCTCGACCGGCGCAGCGCAACGATGCGCTTCCTGCGATGCATGCGCGAGCGAGTCGGCGTGGCAATCGATCCCGATGATTTTCCTGGGCGAGAACGCTTCGCTCAGCAGACGGAACGACTTGCCCTGACCGCAGCCGGCATCGAGGATCACCGCCGCGGGCGGAGGCGGCGCCGCGATCAGCTGCTTCAGATCGTCGATGGCGACCCTGAGCACATGGTGCTCCCAGGTATGCGTGCGAAGAAACCAGACGCCGAAGCGGGTTTCGGGAACATAGGCGGGAGCGTGCGTGCGGTAGGACGTCATGGTCTCTCGTTGGAATGTTGGATTTGTTGAGCGCCTATTGTAGTTTGCAACGCCGGATCGTGGCGTCACAAACATAAGAACACCATCCATGGAAACGAATTGGCAAGCATGAACGAAATGAAATCGAACTCCGTCGACGTCGCGATCATCGGAGCGGGGCCGTCCGGTGCCGTCGCGGCGGCGCTGCTGCGCAAGTGCGGCCGGTCCGTACTGGTGCTCGAGCGCCAGCACTTTCCGCGCTTTTCGATCGGAGAAAGCCTGCTGCCGCAGAGCATGTGCTATCTCGAAGAGGCCGGCATGCTGCAGGCCGTCGTCGAGGCCGGCTTTCAGTTCAAGAACGGCGCGTATTTCGTTCATCGCGACCGGACGTCGTCGTTCGATTTCCGCGAGAAGTTTTCCGACGGCTGGGGTACCGCCTATCAGGTCGAACGCGCGACGTTCGACGATCTGCTGATCCGCTGTGCGGCGAGCCAGGGCGCGGACGTGCGATTCGGGCATACCGTGCGCGCGTTTGAGCCCGGGGACATGCCGCGGTTCGACGTTGTCGACGAAGCGGGAAGCGAATACGCCGTAGAGGCGTCGTTCGTCCTCGATGCGAGCGGATTCGGCCGCGTGCTGCCGCGGCTGCTCGGGCTCGAGGCGCCGACCGGGCTGCCGACGCGCGCGGCTATCTTTTCGCACGTGCAGGACGGCCTGCCGGCCGGATCGACCGATCGCGACAAGATCTGCATTGCCGTGCATCCGGAGCGGCGCGACGTGTGGTTCTGGATGATCCCGCTGACGAACGGGCGCTCGTCGGTCGGTTGCGTGGCCGATGCGGCGTTTCTGGACGTGCCGGAGGCGCAGCAGGAATCGTTGTTGCGCGAACTGCTGCAGAGCGAGCCGACGCTCGCGCGGCTCGTCGGCAGCAAGCCGTTCGTGATGCCCGTGCGCCGTATCGCGGGCTATGCGTCGAACGTTGCGTCGCTGCACGGCCACGGCTATGCCTTGCTCGGCAACGCAGGCGAATTCCTCGATCCGATTTTCTCGTCCGGCGTGACGATCGCGATGCGCTCGGCCCATCTCGCCGTCGCCGCACTCGAACGGCAACTGCGCGGCGAGACGGTGGACTGGGCACGCGACTACGATCTCGCGTTGCGCAAGGGCATCGATACCTTCCGCGCGTTCGTCGAGCGCTGGTATTCAGGCGTGTTGCAGGACATCGTGTTTCATGAAGACAAGGCGTCCGAGGTGAAGCGCATGGTGTGCTCGATTCTGGCCGGCTACGCGTGGGACGAAGCGAATCCGTTCGTGCGTGAACCGGCGCGCGGCCTCGATCTGCTGGCCGAGATCTGTCGTTCGAACGCGGCGCGCTGATTGCTGCGCGCGGTCGCGGTGCCCGTCGGCGGAAAGGGATTTCCTTTCCGCGCGTAGCAAGACGGGCGCCTCATCGCTGCCGTTCGACCGTTCGCTCGATCGCTCGATTACGCTGTCGCGCGGACCGTTGCACGTCGACAGACAACGCGCGCCCGCACCGTATCGAACGACCGCGCGACGCACCTACGGCCGCGCGGCGATTTCGTCGAGATGCCAGAGCAAATCCGCCGGGTCGTCATAGACGCGCAGCGCACCCGCGTCTTGCAGTTCCTCGGTGCCGTAGCCGCCCGAGCGCAGTCCGACGCCTAGCGCGCGACAGCGGCAGGCGGCGAGCATGTCCCAGATGCTGTCGCCGACGACGACCGTGTGCTCGATCGGCACGTTGAGCCGCCGCGCGGCTTCGACGAACAGATCGGGGTCGGGTTTCGCATACTTGACCTGGTCGCGCGTCACGACGACCGCCTTCGACGCGTCGACGCCGAGCGCGTCGAGGTTGACGCTCGCCGTCTCCATCCTGCCGCTGGTCGCGATCGCCCAGCGGATGCCGGCGGCGGAAAGCGAGCTCAGCAGTTCGGTCGCGCCGGGCAGCGGGCGGACCTGCGCGCGCAGCCGCTGGTAGGCGGCAGCATGCAGGCGCGCGAGCCGCTCGATGCGATCGGTGTCGATGTTTTCCGATGTTTCGCGCAGCAGCTGGTTCAGAAAGAGGCCGCCGCTCATGCCGATTTTCCGGTGGAGGCGCCACACGGACAGCTCGAGACCTTCGGCATCCAGCGCTTCCTTCCACGCGAGCACGTGCTGATAGACGCTGTCGACCAGCGTACCGTCGAGATCGAACAGAAATGACGTTTCGATGCGCATCTGAATCTCCCTGTTTCGGTTTCGCGCAAGCAAGCCGCGAATGATGGGCCAGATGCCATTGTAGTCGTGCGTTCGGCGCGCCCGCGCGAGCACGCGGGCGCGATGCCGCGGCCGGCGTCGCCGCGCGTACGCGCGGCGCGCATCCGGCCACGAGACGAGGCTCAGCTTCCCTGCAGGCGGATATCGCGCGACGACGCCCCGACATAGACGGTGCCGCCCGGCACATAGCGCCAGCCGTTACGCGCGGTGTCCCACACGCTCTGCATCCGCGGCGACACGGTGATGCGAACGTGCCGCGTCTCGCCCGGATTCAGCCGGATCTTCTCCCAGCCGACCAGCCGTTTCGGCGGTTCGTCCTTGTACGGCACGCCGAGATATACCTGCGGCGTTTCCGCGCCGGCGACACGCCCGTCGTTGCGCACCGTGAAGGCGACGTTCAGCGAACCGTCACGCTGCTTCGACACCGAAAGCCCCGAATACGCGAAGTGCGTATAAGAGAGGCCGTAGCCGAATTCGAACATCGGCTTGATGTTGTGCGCGTCGTACCAGCGATAGCCCATGTTCAGCTTCTCGGCATAGACCGGATCGCTCTCGAACGCGCCGTTTTGCCCCCAGGTCGGCGTGTCCTGATCGCGGGCCGGGAACGTGACGGGCAGCTTGCCGGACGGATTGACCGCGCCGAACAGCACGTTCGCGATCGCCTTGCCGCCGCCTTCGCCCGGATACCATGCCTCGACGATCGCCGACACGCGATCCTTCCACGGCATCAGCACCGGATTGCCGCTCTGCACGACGACGATCGTGTGCGGATTCGCACGCGCGACCGCTTCGACGAGCGCGTCCTGATTCGACGGATTCGCGAGGCTCAGGCTCTGCAGATCGCCGAAGTCTTCGCCGGCCGGCTGCGCGACGACGACGATCGCGACGTCCGAGCGCGCAGCGAGCGCCGCGGCCTGGTCGATTTCCTGCTGCGTGTACGCGCGGAACGGCGATTGCTGATCGCTGTTGCCGGCGAACGTGACCTGTGCGGCCGGCGCGAGCGCGCGAATGGCCGCGACGATCGGCACATCGACCTTCAGCCAGGGATTGCGCCACCAGCTGCAGCCGGTCGACGTGCCGAACGCGAGGCCGCCGCAGCCGGCGAACGAACCGGTGACGGGATCGCGCGTATTGCCCGAGCCGCCGCCGGACATCACGGCAGCGTCGGCGTGTCCGCCGATCACCGCAATGCGCGACAGCGACGACGCGACGAGCGGCAGCTGGTTGCCGTCGTTCTTCAGCAGCACGATCGACTGCTCGGCGACGGATTGCGCGAAGCGGTTCGCGGCGGCGAAGTCGATCGCGCCGCCGGTTTTCGCCGGATCGTCCATCACGCCGACGCGGATCATCACCGCGAGCTTGCGGCGCACCATGTCGTCGAGGCGCGCGGTCGACACCGATCCGTTCGCGATCGCCTGCTTGACGGCAGCCGGCGTCAGATACACGCTCGGGCCGACGTCCTCTTCCTCGTCGAGCCCCGCATTGATCGCGGCGGCGGTGCTATGCGTCGCGCCCCAGTCGGACTGCACCTGGCCTTCGAAGCCCCATTCGTTCTTCAGCACGTCGTTGAGCAAATGGTTGTTCTCGCAAGCATAGGTGCCGTTCAGCCGGTTGTAGCTGCACATCACGCTGCCGGGCCGCCCGCGCTTCGCCGCGATCTCGAACGGCAGCAGATAGAGTTCGCGCAGCGTGCGCTCGTCGATCTGGCTGTTGCCGCCCATCCGGCCATGCTCCTGCTCGTTGCCGGCGTAGTGCTTGATGGTCGCGATGACCTTCTGGCGCTGCGTCGCGAGCGTGCGTTCTGCGAGCAGGTCGCCCGCGAGCAGCGGATCCTCGCCGAGATACTCGAACAGGCGGCCGCCGCGCGGCTCGCGCGCGAGGTTCGTGCCGCCGCCGAGGCCCATGCCGAACCCTTGCGCGCGCAACTGAATCGCAACCTGCTTGCCGTAGTCGTACGAGAGGCGACGATCCCAGCTCGCGGCCACCGCGATCGTCGCGGGGAACGTCGTGCTGGCCTGCGACGTGCTGCCGGAACCGGTCGCCGAGTCGACCATGTTGAGATCGGGGATGCCGAGCCGCGGCACGCCCTGGATGTAGCCGGCACCGCCGCCAGGCACCTTCGACATTTCGTACTGGGAATGGATGAACTGCAGTTTCTCGTCGAGCGTCATCTTGCGCACGAGCAGATCGGCACGTCGCTGCGCGGCGCTCGACGCGAAGGCATCGGCGGCATCGGCCGCAGACGAAAAATCGTTCGTGCCCGCATGGACACCGGTGCAGAGGGCCGCCGCCAGGACGGCGGCCGGCCAGAGTTTGTCCCGCATGTTGCTCTCCATGATCGTATTGCGTGTTGTTCGGATGTATCTGGAGCTGCGCGCGTCCGGTGGATTCGCACCGAATGCATTCGGCTGGCGATGCGGGGTGAGGCGGGGCGGCATGCCAGCAGGCGGGGAATCGCGACGGCCGGATTGGCGCGTCCGATCGCGGCGACGATCATCTGCAAGCCGCACGATGCCGCGCAATCGGATGTAGCGATTCTCTGCAGCGCCTAATAGTAGGAATGTAGTTTGACTACAGCATCGGTGTTTCTACCGATACATCCGATCTTTGTTCAAGCGCGTTGCCGCACGGGTGAAAAACCGGTCATCGTTCCCGATTGCGGCTGTGCAGCGGAGTAAGAAGTGCCGGCGAAAACGAGGCTCGACGAGCGATGCGCGATGCATGCTGCGCACGATGGAGAGGGGCGGAGGACCGCGATGTCGTGACGATCGCGACACCGGGACGACGACGCGTTTGCGCCACGTGGATGCAGCGATGCGCGACGATGCGCCACGGTGCGCGGACGCGAATGGGCCGGCATCGCCATGCCGGCCCTGCGGATACGAACGACTACTTGGTGACGAGTGCGCCGGTCAGTCCTGCGCTGATCGCCGGGATCAGCAGATTCAGCACGCGGCTTGCGCGGACGAGCCCGGTGTTGTCGACATAGACGACGTCCTTCGACGCGAGCGGGAACTGGTTCGCTAGCAGCATCGACACCGGCGACTTCAGGTCGAGGTGATAGATGACGGGCACGTTGTCGGCCTGCTTGCGCAGCACGAACACCTGTTTCGCATCGGACGTCTGCTGGTTGAGCTGACCGGCCTCGGACAGCGCTTCGCTCAGCGTGAGCGTGCCGTCTCGTTGCGGCGGCACCGAGGCCGGCTTGTTGACTTCGCCCATCACGAACACGGGATTGTCTTCGCGCGCGGCGACGTGCAACAGGTCGCCGGGTTGCAGCATGATCGTGGCCGGGTTCACGCCCGATTTCATCAGTTGTGCGACGTTCACCGGATAGGCCGTGCCGTTGCGCGTGATCGTCACGCGGCTCTGGTCCGCGGTCGGCGCAAAGCCGCCTGCGCGGTTGACGGCTTCGACGAGCGTCATCGGAATGTCGTTGATCGTCTGCGAGCCGGGCGCGCGCACTTCGCCGTCGACGTAGACCTGACCGGCGCGGAACGACGCGACGCGCACCGTGACCTGCGGTTTCACGAAGACCTTCTTCAGCTCGGCTTCGATCTCCTGCTGGACTTGCAACGGTGTCTTCCCGGCCGCGCGAATCGGTCGCGTGATGTACGGGAACTGCACGCTGCCGTCGCTTTCGATCACGAAGCCCGGTGCCGCGTCGGCGGACCGCGTGTTCTGCATGGGCTGGCCCGCGGCGGCCGCGAATTCAGGGTGATTCCACACGGTGATCTGCAGCACGTCGCCCGGACCGAGTTTGTAGCCGCCGGATCTGGCGAACAGGTCGGCCGGAACCGGTGCGGCGGTCACGCTTTTCTGTTCCGCGCGAATCTGATTGACGAGCGCGAGATCGATCTGCTTGACCGGCACCTTCATGTCGCTCGTCACGTCGCCGTTGTCGGACGTGGTGACCGGCAAGGCGGGCGGATCGGCCATGTGCTGCCCTGGCGCAATTCCGCACGCGGACAGCAGCGCACAAATGGCGACGGAGAACGCGGCGCACACGCGACGCACCGCGGGGCGGTTGTTGATCGGCACGGACGTGTCGAATGGCTGGTGGCTGTTCATGTCGTTATTCAGCATCGTTAAACAAAAATATTTCTGTGAAGAACGGGCAGGTTCGCAGCCTTCGGGGCGACCGCGAACCGGCTTCGCCACCGCTGGCTCGCGCGATCCTGGCGCGTCGCGGCCCGCGGCCACTCCACTACGCACACCCGTTGCGCTTATGCCAATCGACGTTGCCGGCCGAAGCGCGCGTCGAATTCACGCTCGCGTGCTCGTCGATGATCCGCGTCCGTTCGAGGGGCCTCGATCGTTTCCGATCGACGGTTTCGCCATGACGGCTCGTGCGTCATGCAACGGTGCGCTAAACGTAGCACGAGATGAATCGGCAAACCCAGTGCTTCGCGTCATCGCTGCTTCTTAATGTAAGGCATCGCACTTAGCATGCCGCCCGTTTATCGCATAGTGGGCTCGGCAAACAGAATCGATTGTCCTGGGGTCAATCATTCGGTGGCGTGCGCATCCAACGACGTCACCGAATGCAGGGCGCGTGCCGGAGCGAAAGGTGCGGCACGAGTGGCGCGACATGCGTGACCAAACGCACGCACTGCAGCGATGAACCTGTCAGGGTGGCACTTTTGGAGCATACGCATGGCACTGGATAGACCTTCATCGAACGGGTATCGAGACGGGTCGGCAACTGTTTCTCACGATACGTTTAGGTTGACGATGAGCGAATCGCTGCGGAACGTGCTCGATCATCGCCGTCTCTTTCTCGCCGTTTTCCTCGGCTGCCTGTTGTTGGCGACGATCTACGCGATCACGGCAACACCGGTCTATTCGGTCGATACGCTGATCAAGGTCGAGGAAAACAAACACAGCGCGCTCGGCTCGCTTTCCGAGATTTCCAACGCACTCGATATTCAAAGTTCGAGCGTCGTCGGCGAGATCGATATTGCACGTTCGCGCACCGTCGTCACGCGCGCGATGGACGAGACGCTCGCACAAGTCGACGTGTCGGTGCGCAACCCGATTCCGCTGATCGGCGGCTTCGTCGCTTCGCTCCTGCGCAAGGACCGCAACGGTCTCGTCGTGCCGCTGTTCAACACGCCGTTCTGGGCATGGGGCGGAGAACGCGTCGAGTTCAGGAAATTCGACATTCCCGATGCGCAGATCGGCAAGAAGCTCGAGCTCGACTATCTGCCCGGCAACCGCTTCGTGCTGAGGGACAGCCATGGCGACGAAGTGCTGCGCGGCGTGGTGGGCAAGCCGAGCGTCGCGAACGGCTACAACGTCGACGTGGCGCGGATCGTCGCGCGCCCCGGCACCGAGTTTCGCGTACGCCGCGAGTCGACGCAGGTGCGGCTCGATTCGATCCTGACGAAACTGAGCGGCGCGGAGACGAAGCGTCAATCGGGCATCATGCAGCTGAGCCTCGAGGATCACGATCCGGTGTTTGCCGCACGGCTGCTCAACGCGATTGCGGCCGCGTATCTCGACGCGAACGCACGGCGCCGTGCCGAAGACGCGGAGCGCAGCCTGGCATTCCTCGATCGGCAGCTGCCGGTCGTGAAGGCGCGCCTCGAGCAGGCCGAGGAAGCGCTGAACACGTTCCGCAACGCGCAGGGATCGATCGATCCGCAGGGCGACGTGAAGCTGCTGATCGATCAACTGTCGCTCGTCGACAAGGCGCGGCTCGAAGCGAAGCTCGAGTATCAGGATCTGTCGTCGAAGTACGTCGCGGGACAACCGGAGCTCGCCGCGGTCGCGAGCAAGCTGAAGACGCTCGATCAGCAGTCGGCCGATCTGAAGAACAAGGTCGCGCACCTGCCGTCGCAACAGCAGACGTATTTGCGTCTCGCTCGCGAAGTCGAGGTCAACAGCCAGCTCTACGTCGGCCTGCTGAACAACTCGCAGCAGCTGCAGATCGCGAAGGCCGGCACCGTCGGCAACGCGTCGATCATCGACAAGGCCGATGTCAGCGACAAGCCGATCCGGCCGAAGCGCGTGCTCGTGATCGCACTGGGCGCCGCGTTGGGGCTGATTCTCGGTCTCGCCGCGACGCAGGCCAGCGCGTTGTTCTCGCGACGCGTTCGCGATCCGAAGCATCTGGAAGCGGTGGTCGGCGTGCCGATGCTCGGCGTGCTGCCTGCCGCGCCGCGTGCGCTGCAGACCGGCGCAGGCGACCGGCCGCCGTTCGTCGTGGCGCGCGAACACCGCGATACGCCGCTCGGCGAAGCGCTGGAAAATCTCGCGCTGCTGCTCCACTATCGGTTGACTGCGCAGCACGAAAACTCGAAGGCGGTGCTGATGACGTCGCCGGAACCGGGGCAGGGCACGTCGACGATCGCGGCCAATCTCGCCTACCTGTTCGCCGAGAGCGGCTTCAAGACGCTGCTGCTGCGCGCCGATGCGGGCGACGTCGGCACCGGGCGCACGTTGCCGATGAAGTACGAGAAGGGCCTGTCGGATCTGCTGAAAGGCACGCTCGAACTGAAGCGCGCGATCTCCCCGATCAACGATCACCTCGACGTGCTGTCGGCAGGCAAGGGTGTCGAGCCGCTGCGCAACCTGTTCCGTACGGAGCGGCTCGAGGCGCTGATCGCGTCGCTGCGCGACGAATACGACATGATCGTCGTCGATGCACCGTCCGCGCGTGCCGTCGCGAATGTCGCGATGTTGTCGCGGTTCGTCGACGTCACGTTGATGACGGCCCGGCAGGGCGCGGTGACCTACGTCGCCGTCGCGGAAGCGGTCGAGAACCTGAGCAAGGTCGGTGCGCAAGTCGACGGTCTCGTGTTCAACGGCTTCGAATCGCCGTCGCTGAGTCGCGACTCCTACGCGAGCGCGCATCGATCGACGAAGGACAGCCCGCCGCGCGAGGATGCCGGCGAAGCCGTCCCGGGCACGCTGCTGGCACGAACCGGCAGCGATTGAGAACAGCGCCGCTCGGCATGTGCCGGGCGGCGTATGACATGAGCAGCCGGGGCCTCGTCGCGCACCTGCACGGTGTCGACGCGGACGCCGCCGCAGGCAGCGGCGCCCGACTGCAGGATGCGCCGGCTCGCACGGTGCATGACCGATGGACGAATCTCGGGTTGCAGCATGACAGGTAAGACGACGGGGACGATGCGGGTCGACGGCGGATCGATGTCCGCGACGGGCCTGATGATATCGACGCTGTTCACGATCGCGTTGCTGATCAATGCGGCGATGCCGGCGCTCGGCATGAAAGAGTCGAGCGCGGCATGCACGCTGGTGCTGGCGATGCTGGGCGTCGTCGCGCTCGTTCGAGCGCGTCCGGTGTTCTCGATCTCGATGCTCTACGTGCTCGCGATCGGATTGACTGCGTTCCTCGCAGGCGTCGGACTCGAGAACGGCGGCTATCTGCGCGAAACCGACATCACCGGCGAAGCGACCGGCGCGTTCAGCCGTCTCCTGACGTTCTATCTGATCTTCGTCGCCTGTGCGTTCGTCGCGTTCGAGCGGTTTCTGGACGAGCGCCCGGGGCGCGAGACGATCGTCGCGCGCCTTTCACGGCAGCCGGTCAGCGTGATCGTCGGCTTCGGGCTCGCGTTCGCGGTGATCGTCGTCGGCGTGCTCGCGGGTCTGACGTCCGGCTTCTCGATGTTTACCGGCATCAACCGGTACGCGCTGCGCAACGACGCGTCGAACGGCGCGATGTTCAACCTGTTCCTGAACAACCAGACCTTCGTCGGCCTGCTGCTCGGCACGATCGCGACGAATACCGACAAGCGCATTCGATGGCTGGCGATCGTCACGATGGCGGTCGACCTCGCGCTGAACGTGCTGCATGGCGAGCAGTTCATGGCCGTGCTCCACATCGGCCTCTGCACGCTGACGCCGTTTATCGCGCTGCATGCGATGAACGGCAAGCCGGTCGTGCGCTATCTGGGCATCGGCGCGGGACTCGCGCTGCTGCTCGGCACCGTGTCGATCATCTACGCATACCGCGGGCAGGGGCTCGAAGTCGCCGACGTGATCTCGTCGCGCTTCCTGCTGCAGGGCCAGCCGTGGTACGTCGTGGACAGCGATGCCGGGATGTTCTCGCCGCCGATGTACGGCGGTATCGACGCATTCTGGCGTTTCGTGCATTCGCTCGGCTCGTGGACGATGCCGACGTTTTTCAGCGACGCGGAACCGAGCGGTCTGCGCGATCTGATGATGTCGTATACCGAGCCCAAACTGCTGAAGGCATACATCTTCGACGACGTCACGTTCACGATGGGGAATATGGCCATCCCGGTGTACTGGTTCGGCTATGTCGGCGGCGCGCTCTTCGTCGCGATGACGGGCCTCGTCTATGGCGCGCTCGGTGCGTTGCAGATCCAGGTCGCGATGCGCGGCGGCGTCGTGATGCTGTGGCTGATGTCGAAGGTGTTTTCGTATGCGACGTTCGCCGTCCAGCAAGGCGAATACTGGATGATGTTCGGCTCGCGCACCCTCTTTTACGCGGTGCTCGCGCTCGTCTGGTGGTATTGCGTCGACAAGCGAACGGCGAGCTGACTCGACGCATGCACGCGCGCGACGTCGAGCGCGTGCCGGCTACCGTTTTGGTTGTATCGGCCGGAATCGAAGCGCCCCGGATCCGCAGGGACGGCGGATGAAACAAGAGGGACGCGCAGGTGTTTGAAGGCATGGATTTGACTGTATTCGATGGGATTGTCGGCGGCTGCTGCAGCGTCGCCTACCTTCGCGGGTGGGCATCGTCGCGGCGGTTGCGTCCGGGCACTCTGATCCATCTCGCGCGCACGCGGCAGGCACATCGCCTCGCACGCGGCGCGTCACCATACAGTCATGTCGAAAACAAACAGCTCCGAACATTTCTACCATGTCGATGCGATGCGCGCCGTTGCCGTGATACTCGTCATATGGACCCACTACGCCGAGCGGTTTGCGTCGCTGGCAGGCTCGCAGCACGCACTCGATACGCTGCAGCGTTCGCTGAATTTCGGACGAGTGGGTGTCGTGATCTTCTTCGCGATCAGCGGGATGCTGATCCCGACGAGCCTGCACGGGCCCGTGCGCGCCGGCACGAAACGGTTTCTCGTGCGTCGGTTCTTCCGGCTCTATCCCGCGTACTGGTTCGCGCTGCCTGCCGGCTATGTCGTTCATTGGTATCTGTTCGGCAGGCAAATGGACATCCGCGGGTTCCTTGCGAACCTGACGATGATGCCGGCCGCGTTCGGCGAAAGCCTGATCCTGCCGCACGGCTGGACACTCGAAACGGAACTGTATTTTTACGGCGCGTGCCTCGTGCTGTTCTGGTGCGGCGCGCTTCATCGGATGCGCGCGCTGTGTCTGGTCAGCATCGGACTGTGTCTGCTGTTCGTCGCGGCGCTGAAGCTGCAACTGATCCCGGCCGACGTGCTGAGCCAGTACAAGACGCTGCCGTACCACCTCGCGATCATGTTCTGGGGCGCGTGCTTTCGGCAGGCGTACGACACGCCGTCGAGATTGCTGCCTATCCGCCTGGCCAAACGCGGCCCGCTCGCCGATCTGTCGATCACGTACCGCGCAGCAGCGGCGTGGGTGGCCGTGCCGATTGCCGTCATTGCGGTGATGGGGGCCGTCAACGACTGGCATCGCAATCTCGAACATCTGCCGACGTCGCTCGCCTACCTGGCGGGCATCGCGATATTCGCCGCATTGGCGACCGTGCTGAAGCTGCGTATCCGGCTGCTTGCATGGCTCGGCGAGATCAGCTACTCGATCTATCTGCTGCACAGCCTGCCGCTATTCGTCGCGTTCTGGCTGTGTCAGCGCTTTCATATCGTCGGATGGCCGTTGGGGCTGTACATGATCGTGCCGCTCGTGCCACTGGTCCCGATCGCGTGGGCAGGCTATCGCGTCTGTGAAGTGCCTTGCGTTCAACTGGCGCGCACCGTGACGGCGCGGCGCAGAAGTGGCGCGCTCGCGTCGGGCGACGCCGACGGCTAAACGGCGAACGTCGACTCGGCTTTCGACAGCAGTAGCCGACGCAGTCGGCAGCAGACGTGCGACCGGTGCCAGTCGCGCGGCCCGCGCCGGCGGCGCGTATCCCGATGCGACGGGTCGGGCGCCGCAGCGTCGGCCGGCGGAGGCGCCACGCCGCGACGCGAATGAGAGGGCCGCCTCGCGCCGTGCGCATCGCCGAGCCGGTTGAGTCACGCGACGACACACCATCGAGCTCGGTAATCGCGACCACACAAGGATCCGCGGCCAGCATGGATGATTGAGCATCGACGGGCAGTAATCTCTCAGTAATCTCGCAGTAAGTGAAACTACAAAGAGGTTGATCGAGGCGGCGGCGCGTTGGCCGCTCCCAAAACCCGGATTGTTAGCGCAAGGAACCAAACATGACACCGATCCAGTTTGATGGATGCATCGGCTGGTTGCACGAAGGCACGCGCACGCACGGCATCGTGATGTGCGAGCCGTTGGGGCACGAAGCCCTGTGGCTTCACAAGCTCGTCCGCTCGCTCGCCGAGCATCTTTCGGATCGCGGCTTCCCCGTGCTGCGCTTTCACTATCGGGCGAGCGGCGACTCGCTCGGCGACGAACGCGATGAGGGGCGCTTCGACGAGATGATCGACAGCACGCGGCGCGCCGTCCAGGCGCTGCGCGAACGCGTCGCGGTCGACAGCGTGGCGCTCGTCGGCGTGCGCGCGGGCGCCGCCGTCGCGCTGCTCGCGGCGGACGCGATGCCCGAGGTTACGCGGTTCGTCGCGCTCGCGCCCGTCGTGCGTGGGCGCGGCTATCTGCGCGAGCTGTCGGCCGTCGCGCAGCACTGGCTCGAAAACATGCCGCCCGTCGTGCGCAACACGATGCGCGACGAGAAGCCGATGAATGTCCTCGGACATGCCTATCCCGACGATCTCGTCGCGACGCTGCGGCATCTCGATCTGTCGAAGGCGGTCGGCGAATTGGGCACGCTGCCGGCGCGTGCGCTGCTCGTCGACGCACCGTACGGCGACGCCGCGATGCTCGCGGGCGCGTTGCAGGCGCGCGGCGTCGCCGCGCAAGTCCAGCCGTGTGCGGACTGGCCCGTCGCGATGCGCGAGCCTTTGTGGTCGCGATTCCCGGCCGGATTGTTCGATACGGTCGCGGACTGGATCGACGTTGAGGCCGGCGCCGACGCAATCGGTCGCGTATCGCCTCAGTGGCCGGACGCCGACGTCGTGCTCCGGGGCGAAGGCAGTGTCGAACGCGTGATCCGCATCGGCCCCGACAACCTGGTCGGCGTGCTGTGCGAGCCCGACGAGCAGACGATGCGCGCGGCCGCGCCGACGCTGCTGATCACCAATACGGCCGCGAACCCGCGCACCGCGGACGGGCGGCTCGCCGTGCGGCTCGCGCGAGCACTGGCCGCGCGCGGCATCTGCACGCTGCGGTTCGATTCGACCGGCACCGGCGACAGCAGCGAGCGTGCGCGCGACATTCAATCCGACATCCCGTATTCGGACCAGTTGATCGACGACGTGCTGAACGCCGCCAACTGGTTGAAGGCCGAGGGCCATCACAAGATCGTCGCATTCGGGATCTGCTCGGGTGCCTATACGTCGCTGCATGCCGCGGCGACGGGGCAGCTCGCCGGCGCGATCGCGGTCAATCTTCCCGTATTCGTGTGGCCGCGCGGCCAGACGCTCGAGAACGCCGTCAAGAATCAGACCAACTCGATGCGCGGCTATTTCGCGTCGGTCCGCAGTGCGGGCAAGTGGCGACGGCTGTTCGCGCGACGTCGCGATCTGCGACCGGTGCTGCGCGCGCTATGGCGTTTCTCCGCGGATGCGATGTCGGTGCCCTTGATGCGCGTCGCGGAGCGGCTCGGGCGCGGCCCGGGCAAGGATACGCCGCGCGGGTTGCTGCGCGACATGTCGGCGCGCGGCATCCGCACCCATCTGATCTACGGCACCTACGATCCCGGCGTCGATGCGGTCGTGCGCCATTTCGGGCCCGTCTCGCGCGCGTTCGCGCACTTGCCGAACGTTTCGGTCGACGTGCAGGAAACGGTCGACCATTCGCTGCACGGCGAACGCGCCGCGCAATACGTCATCGAGCGCTGTGCGGCGCTGCTCGCATGCTGGTGGGCGCCGGCTGAGCGTACGGCGCCGCTGCCGAAGGCAAGACGCACGATGTCGTGGCATTTGCGCAAGCATCGCACCGAATCGACGCACTGACGCGCAATCGTTGTCGGGGGCGGGACGTGGCGGCACGCATGCCGCCGCGTCGGCCGCGCTTTGCAAATGCCGGCCTAAGTGACCGTGCGTACAGTTTCGCCGTGCCGGACGCCTTATCGTCGCAGTGTCGTCGAGGACCGGCCGCTTCGTGGAAGCGGTGCGGTGTGGCGACGCCGTTCCGAAGGTCGACGAAACGAAATTGCACGCAATGCAAAGATTGAGCCTACTTGATTGCCGACAGGCGGCGCGCGGCGTCGTCCGCCACGCGTCGCGCGACAGCGGCGCGCAGCGCGGCCGCGCGCGGATCGCGGCCGCGTCCGGATGCGGCGTCGATATGTCGACGGCCCGCTGCAACACGGATCGAGGTCCGTCGTGATGCGCGTGCTGGTCATCAACGACTTCGTCCGCAAGGGCGGCGCGGAAGAAGTCTACCGCGTGTCGGTCGATGTGCTGCGCGCGCGCAACGACGTCGTCGTCGAAACCTTCGACGAAGAGGCGCTGCGCGGCGTCGAGAACAAGCGCAGCACACGTGCATGGTCGCCGGCGGCCGCGCGTGCGCTGGTCGCGCTGCTGGAGCGTTTCCGGCCGCAACGGATTCTCGTCCACAACTATCACAACCTGCTGTCGTGCGCGATACTGCCGGTACTCGCGCGCTACAAGCGACGCTCGGGATGCGGCCTGTATCTGACCGCGCACGATTATCACCTCGTCTTTTACAATCCGAGCCTGCAGATCTATTCGGGCGGGCGCGCGCAGCCGTTGTCGCTCGACCGGTTGCGCGGACACCGGCGCTTCGTGTCGGTCGCGAGCCCGCACGGGATCGTGCACGACGTCGTGAAGAAGGTGCATTGGCACGTCGTCAATGCGCTTTTCGATCCGCTCGGCCTGTTCGACGAAATCCTGTGTCCGAGCCCGTTCATGCGCGACCTGATCGCGCGCTTCGCGCGCACGCGCACCACGCTGCTGTCGAATCCGATCGATACGACGCTGATGCCGCGTGCGCCGAAGCCCGCGCAGGGCGCGCGGCTCGATCTCGCGTTCGTCGGCCGCATGCATCCGGACAAAGGGCTCGCGGAGTTTCTCGCGCTGATGGCGGGGCCGGCGGGCGACGCGATCGCGTCGTTCACGATCTACGGCGACGGGTCCGAGCGCGACGCGCTCGAAACGCGCTATGCGAGCCTCGTCGAAGCGGGCAGGCTGCGCTTCGCGGGCCGGCTCGACCATGCGACGCTGTTCGCCGCGCTGCCGCAGCACGACGCGCTCGTGCTGCCGTCGATCTGGGTGGAAAATGCGCCGCTCGTGATCGTCGAAGCGGCGATGCTCGGCCTGCCGGTGCTGGTCCACGACATCGGGAGCCTGTCGACGTTCGGCAACGAGATCGGCAACAAGATTCTCTACCGGAACACGCCCGACGATTTTTCGCGCGCGATCGAGGCGCTGCGCGCACACCTCGGCGACGCGAATCGCCGTTACGATTGGTCGCGCTACTCGATCGACTGCTACGCCTCGTCGCTGTACGCGGTACTCGGCATCGACGCGTCGGCGCCGCATCCGCACGCCCATTGACAGTCGGCGCACGTTCACTCTCAGCCCAGAAGGCACGATGACCGCCATTCGCAAAAATTTCGCGATGCTGTTCGCGTTGCAAATCTCGACGTATGTCGTGCCGCTCGTCACGCTGCCGCTGCTCACGCGCGCGCTCGGCCCGCAGCAGTATGGACGGCTGTCGTTCGTGCTCGCGGTGACGACGTACTTCATCAATCTGGTCAACTACAGCTTCGACCTGACGGCCACGCCGCGTGTCGCACTCGCGCGCGACAAGCTCGAGCGTTCGCGGATCTTCTGGACGACCGTCACCGCGCAGTGGCTGATCGCGATCGCGGGCCTCGCCGTGCTGGTCGCGCTGACGCTGGCGATTCCGCACTTCGCGGCGGAGCGCACGCCGCTGCTGATCGGGTTCGGGATGGCGGTGGGCGCCGCGCTGACGCCCGGCTGGTATTTTCAGGGGATCCAGAAGCTCAGCGTCTACAGCATGACGGTCGTCGTGTATCGCGCGCTGAGCGTCGTCGCGTTCTTCCTCTGGGTCCACACGCCGGACGACATTCTCCCCGCGATCGCGATCAACGCGGCCGTGCCGCTGCTCTGCGGCGTGACGCTGCTCGCCTATCTGTTCGTTTGCCGCGAGGTCGCGCGCGTGCGCGTGAGGCTCGCCGACATCGTCACCGCCGTGAAAGGCGGTACGCAGGTCTTTCTCGCATCGACGTCGATTTCGTTCTACGCGTCGACCAACACGGTGCTGCTGAGCATGGTGGCCGGCAACGTCGCGGCAGGCTACTTTGCCGCCGGCGACAAGCTGATCCGCGCGGCCGTCGGCATGCTGCAGCCGCTGCGGGCGACCACCTATCCGCACATCACGAACCTGATGCATCACGCGCGCGACGAGGCGTTCGCGTTCCTGCGCAAGCTGATCGTCTGGCAGGGCGTGCTCGTGCTCGCGATGTCGGCGACGATCTACGCATTCGCGCCGATGGCAGTCCGGATTCTCTATGGCGCATCGTTCGAGCCGACCGTCGCGGTGCTGCGCTGTCTCGCGCTGGTGCCGTTCATGGCGTGCATGACCGATCTGTTCGGCGTTCAGACGATGCTGCCGCTCGGGATGAAGCGCGCATTCAGCACGATCCTGATCTCGTCGGGGCTGCTGAACGTGACGATCCTGCCGCCGCTCGCGGCGCTATTCGCGGAACGCGGGGCGGCCATCGCCGTGCTGCTGGTCGAGACGGCGGTCGTGGGTGCGCTTGTGTACGTGCTGTACCGCGAACGGGTCGGCCTGATCGATATGCCGGCGCGCTCGCGGTAACGCGATTCGCTTATCGGCCGTCGTTGCGATCGACGAAGGCAGGGGCATGCCGGTCGATGTCTTCGGCCTTGCTTGCGAGGCTTCTGCGAGCCGACGCAACGCCGATATGACACGCTCGGACCCTGTCGATCCGCGCGCGAAGAGAGCGAGTGGGGAGCAGGAAAGGGCGGCGGTGCGCGTCCTACAGCCGCTCGAATACGGCCTTCATCATTTCGGCGCTGCGGCTCCAGCGATATTTTTCCGCATGCGCGATACCGCGGCGTTTGAACTCGTCCCGCAGCTCCGCCGAGTCGAGCAGGCTGCGCAGCTTCGCCGCGATGTCGCCCTCCGAATACGGATCGCAGTACAGCGCGGCGTCCGCGCAGACTTCCGGCAGCGCCGCCGATTTCCCGACGACGACCGGGCAGCCGTAGCGCATGGCCTCGAGCGGCGGGATGCCGAACCCTTCGTAGATGGACGGATAGAGGAAGCACGCCGCGTTCTGATAGAGCGCCTTCAATTGCGCGTCGCTGATGTAGCCGACGTATTTGACGTTCGGTTCGTCGGCCGTCACGTGATCCTGCTTGCCGAACACCGTCTTGTTCTGCATCCCGACGATCACGAGGTCGACCGACGGATCGTCGAGCTGTCGGAATGCCGCGATCAGGCGGCCGAAGTTCTTCGTCGGATTCATGCTGCTGACCGCGAGCACGAAGCGGCCCGGCTTGATCGCATGGCGCTCGAGCACGCTCGCGTCCGGCTGCACGGCATCGAGATGGTCGGCGCCGAGCGGCACGACGCGGATCTTGTCGGCCGACACGCGGCAGTGATGCGCGAGCCGGTCGCGCGAGAAATACGAGTTGGTCAGCACGCAGGCGGACGTACGCGCGAGGATCCAGAACATGATCCGATACCAGACGCGAAACGCACGGGAAAAATGCGCCGGCGTGTCGAACACGGCCGCGTCGTGCATGTAGATGACCTGATTGCCGAGAAAGATCGACGCCGAGTTGCTGAGATTGACGATGCGGCCGCGGCGCGCAAACAGCGGAAGAACGAGCTGTTCCCACACGACGCCCTTGCCGAAGCCGATCCTCACCGTGTTCGCGCCGCTGACGGCGTCGCCCGGTTGCGGCGGTACCAGCACGGTGACCGGATCGCGCGGATGGATATCGATCAGTGCCGCGATCAGCTCGCGTGCGACACGCTGCACGCCGGTCGTCTTCTGCGTGGTGAAGCGGCCGTTGTAGACGAGAGGTTTCTGATTCTTCAATGTGCTCATGTCGCTTGTCGTCGTTCGAGATCAGGCTTTGACATGATCGGCCGCAACGGGCTCGAAACCGCGCGTATCGACGCGCACGCCGTCGGTCTTGTCGGTGTCCAGGCCGTAGAGCGCATGCCATTGCCGGAATATCTCGCTCATCGAAAAACGCTGCATCGCTAGCGTGCGTGCCGCGGCTCCCATTTGCTCGCGAAGCTGACGATCGTCGCGCAGCTTCGCGACATACGCCGCCATGTCGTCTTCGCTCGACGCGACGTAACCGGTCACGCCGTGAATGACGACGTCGCGATTGCCGATCACGTCGGTCACGACGGCCGGTATGCCGGCGATCTGCGCTTCGATCAGCGCGACCGGCATGCCTTCCCAGCGCGACGTCTGCACGTAGACGCTCATGCCGGACGTGAGCTCCAGCGCACGCGCGCGCGTCACCCAGCCGCTGCAGACGACGGCGCGGCGCTCGGCAGGATCGGGAATTTCAGCGGCATTGCCGCCGATCCACAGAAACTCGACGTCGGCGTGCTGCAGCTTCTGCGCGAGCCGCGCGAACGCTTCATGATTTTTCTGGAACGACGCACGGCCGCTCATCCCGACGACGATCTTGCCGTCGTCGCGCGGTCGGCGCTGCGGGATCGCGGTCACGTCGACGCCGTTTTCGACGAGCACGGCCGAACGCGCACGCACGCGCTGCTTGATCTCGCCTAGTTCGCTGGCCGAGCATGCGACGACGGTGCCGCCGATGCGCGCTGCGATCTGCTCGAAGCCGAGATACGCGTACTGCTTCATACGCGACACGTCGCGGCGCAGATACGACAGGCCGTGCGGCGAATAGAACACGGCCGCATGCGGCGTCGCGATGCGCGCGGCAACGCGGCCGAGCACGCCGGCCTTCGACGAATGCAGATGAATCACCTTCGGGTCGTAGCGGCGCAGGTGCGCGACCAGCGCGCGCAAGCTGCGCAGGTCGTGCTTGACGTCGACCTCGCGTGCCATGTCGACGTAGACGAGCTTCACGTCGGGTCTGAACAAGGTCGGAAAGTCGGACGGCGTTTCCGCGCGGATCGCGTGCAGCACGGTCACCTCGATGCCGGCCGCAGCCGCATGGTTGGCAAGCTGGGTCAGCATCGACAGCACGCCGCCACCGAACGCTTCGGCAATGTGAACGATCTTTTCTTGAGTCATCTTCGGGGTCTATCGATTCGATCGTTCGCTGTGTCACGCACGGTGACGGCAGCGGCCGGCGAATCGTCAAATCGACATCGGGCCGCACGTCTCGCAACGCGTCGTTGAACGAATTACGTATTCCTGATTTACCGATGCATGTCCGTCGCGTTCAGCGCATCCGTACTCCGGTTCTCGGTGTCGCGGCCTGTGCGCACGGTTCGGTTGCCGTGCGAGACGCGCGAATCCTGAGGTCCGGATCATTGTGTGCCGCCCATTTGTCGCGCTGGGTGCGATGGCTTACCGATCAGGCGATTCGGCGCAGAAAGTCCGCGCACGGCGACGTTTATTGAACGATGATTCGTTGTTTGGCCGAATTGCGAACGCGCGCGAAAGATTGCCGGTGACAAGCGGCGCCGTCGCGATGCGAAGCGCATGCGATCGGCCAACCGGTCGGTCCGGCAACGCACCGAGAGACGCCGGTTTCGAATGATTCAATCGCACGTATCGCGCGCCGCGTCGACGATTCGCCGCGCGCGCACGACGGAAAAGGATTCGATATGCATCGCTCACAACGGCTGCTCGTCAGCTACACCGCCATCGTCGGCATGCTGGCGGCCGGCGGACTGTCATGGCCGCAATACGCGATCGCGGCGACCGGCACGTCGGCAGCGGCCGAGGTTCGCCCGAACGTGCCGGACGCGCACGTTCGCCCGGCCGCCGACGGATCGGACCAGGCGGCCGAACTGCAACGCGCGTTCGACATGCTGCGGCCGGGCCAGCGACTGGTGTTCGCGCCGGGCCGCTATGTCGTCGGCCGCTCGCTCACCGTGCGACAGCCGCACGTCGTGCTGCAGGGCAACGGCGCGACGCTCGTCGCGACCTCGCCGAACGACCAGACGCTCGAATTGCGCGGCGACGGTACGGCGCTCGTCGGATTCCGGTTCGAGGGGACCGGCACGACGCGCCTCGGATCGCGCGAGTCGACGAAGATCCAGGTGACGGGCCACGACGTGCAGGTGCTCGGCAACGTGATCGACGGCGGCGCGAGCGCCGGCATCTTCGTGTTCGGCGGTAGCGCCGTCGCGATCGTCGGCAACGAAGTGCGCGCGACGCTCGCGGACGGCATCCACATCACGCACGGCGCGCGCGACGTGCTGGTTCAGCGCAACGTCGTCGGCGACACCGGCGACGACATGATTGCGGTCGTGAGCTATCAGCAGGACGGCGCGCTGAGCCGCAACGTGCTGATTACCGGCAACTCGCTGGAAGGCAATGCGTGGGGCCGCGGCATCACGGTCGTCGGCGGCGCCGACGTGACGATTGCGAACAACGTCGTGCGCAACGTACAGGTGAGTTCGGGGATTCTCGTCGGGCAGGAAGACAGCTGGCACACGTACGGCGCATCGAACGTGCGCATCGAGAACAACGTGATCTCGGACATCCAGACGAAAGCCGACCGCACCGATCCGCGCCCCGTCACGCAGCAGGGAGCGATCGAAGTCAGCACCTGGTCCGGCAAGATCTCGCGCGTGACGGTGATCGGCAATCGCGTGTCGAATACGCGGTTCGACGCCATTCGTCTGTGGGGCAACGTGTCCGACGTACGGCTCGCGGACAATCAGCTCGCAGGGATCGGCGCGCAACCGGTGCGGGTCGGTTCGTCGAACGGTTGCGCGGCCCGGTCGCTGCCCGGCGTGTCGGCGGCATCCGCGATGATCGGCACGCTATGCGGTGGAGCGACTCAGGCAATGTCGGCGGCGGCCGATGCTGTGGGAGCCGATCCGTCGTCGCTGCCGCGCGTGCGCGAAGCGCTTCGGCAGACGCGCTGATCGCGACGCGCGATGATCGGTCGAGCGATCGGTCGGTCGTGCGTCGCGGGTAGCGCCGGCCGCCGTTCGAATGCAATGCGCGGGCGGCGGGGGGCCGGGCATGGCTGCGCGGCGGCGCGCAACCTCTGCGCATGCGCCGCCGCGAATCGCGCGACTTATCGAACGATATCGCGCTCCGCCGTTGCCTCGGCCGGTGCCGAATCGGCCCGGTCGGCAGATTCGGGCGGCATGATCGAGGCAGGCCGGCGCGGCGCGCCGGCGTCGACGACCGCGCGTCCGTACTGATCGTCGAAGCGCACGATGTCGTCCTCGCCGAGATAGTCGCCCGACTGCACCTCGATGATCTCGAGCGGGATGCGCCCCGGATTCTCCAGCCGGTGAACCTCGCCGACCGCGATGTACGTCGATTCGTTCTCGCTGAGCAGGAACGTATCGCTGCCGCGCGTGACGCGCGCGGTGCCGCGCACGACGATCCAGTGCTCGGCGCGGTGATAGTGCATCTGCAGCGACAGCTGCTTGCCGGGTTCGACGACGATCCGCTTCACCTGGAAGCGCTCGCCGAGATCGATCGAATCGTAATGCCCCCACGGCCGCTGCACCTTGCGGTGTTCGCTCACTTGCGGGCGCCGATCCATCTTCAGCCGCGCGACGATGTTCTTCACGCGCTGCCCGTCGTGCTTGTTCGCGACCAGCACCGCATCGGGCGTTTCGATCACAACGACGTCCTTCATGCCGACGCACGCGACGAGACGTCCTTCGGAGCGCACGAGACTGTCGTGCGTATCCTCGAATACGACCGTGCCACGCGCGACGTTGCCGTGCGCGTCCTTCGGCATGATTTCCCAGATCGCATCCCACGTGCCGACGTCGGACCAGCCGGCCGCGAGCGGCACCACGATGCCGTCGATGCCGAGCGTCGGGCTGTCCGCGAGACGCTCCATGACCGCGTAGTCGATCGAGTCGGACGGACACGCGTCGAACGCCGCCGCATCGATGCGGAAGAACGGATCGTCGGCGACGCCAGCGCGCCACGCGGCTTCGCACGCCGCATGAATCTCCGGTGCGAGCGCCTCGATCGCCTTCAGCCATACCGACGCGCGCGTGACGAAGATGCCGCTGTTCCACCAGTAGTCGCCCGATTGCAGATAGCGTTCGGCGAGCGTCGCATCGGGCTTCTCGACGAAGCGTCCGATCGCATAGCCGCCCTGACCGCCAAGGCGGCCCGCACGCGGCTCGCCGACCTGGATGTAGCCGTAGCCGGTTTCGGCCCGGCGCGGCAGCACGCCGAGCGTGACGATCGCGCCGTCCTGCGCGTAGCGTGCGGCGCGGCCGACCGCGTCCTGGAAAGCGGCGACGTCGACGATCACATGGTCGGCCGGCATCACGGCCAGCACCGGATCGTCAGCGTCCGCGCATGCGTCGAGCGCGGCGAGCGTCAGCGCCGGCGCAGTGTTGCGTGCGCTCGGCTCGAGCAGGATGCGCGCGGTACCCGCGCCGCGGCCGACGAGCTGTGCGGCGCTCATGAAGCGATGCTGCTCGCCGCAGACGAGCAGCAGCCGATCGTCGAGCGATGCGTTGGCGATCCCGTTCAACCGGCGCGCGGTGGCCGACAGCGGCGACTCGTCCGAGACCAGCTCGATCAGCTGCTTCGGATGCTGTTCGCGCGACAGCGGCCAGAGCCGCGTGCCCGAACCGCCGGCGAGAATGACGGGAAGAATGCGCGGCAGATCGGGCTGCGGCACCGGGCGGAGCGTGCGCGTCATCGATTTGCTCCCGTGTCGGCCGGCAGGCGTTGCGGCGCGCGGCTGCCCGTGCGCGTATCGTCGTCGCCCGGCGTGGCTGCCGACACGACGCGCGACAGCAGCGTGCGCAGCGCGCCCGAGGCGCGGTCGGCCGGCCGCACCATGCCGATGAACGGCGCGCCCTGTTCGAGATACGGGCCGTATGCCTTGCGAAAGCCGAAGCGTTTGTAGAACGCCTGGCGTGCCGCCGGCACGTGGATGCGGATCGCGGTGTCGGGCCACGCGACGTGCGCGGCCGCGAGCGCGCGCTCGACGAGCCGCTCGAGCGTGTCGTCGTCGCGGCACGCTTCGCTCGTCAGTACCTTGTCGATCACGACGTCGGGATCGATGTCGTCGCCGGGCAGGATGCGCGCGTATGCGGCGACTTCGACGCCGTCCTGCGCCGGCACACGCGCATAGACGTGCAGCGCGGCCGTGTCCTTGCCGTCGATGTCGAGATGCGTATGCGCGTCCTCGACGACGAGCACGGCGTTGCGCGCGCGCAGGATCGCATAGAGATCGACGGCGCCCAGGTGTTCGAATTCACAACAATGCCATTCCATGATGCAGTCCTCGCGTGATGCCTTGCGCATGTCGCGGCACGAACGTGCGTCCGTTGCGGCGCGACGATACTGATGATGAGCATGCAATGTCGCGAGGTCTGTTCGAAAGCATACTGACGCAGGCGTTGCGCGCGATTGCCGACGCACCGTCGGCGCGATGCTATGTGCGATAGCACACATCGGCCGTACCGACGCTTTTCGATAATGAACGCATTCAGACGCGCTCGTCGAAGACGCGAGCCGTCGATTTCCAATACGAATTCCACATACCGGGGAAGTCCTTGATGATTGCGATCGTTCAGCGTGAACCGGGCGCGCACGCCGACGCCGTCCGTGCACCGGCGAGTGCGATCGACTGCATGGCGCAGCCGACCGCATTTCGCGCCGCACGCTTCATCGAACGCACCGCGCGCGTCGGCGACGTCGATCGCCGGCATGCGCATCCCGCCGTCGCGGCGCGACCGTCGCCGCCTGATCAGAACGCGCCGAACGCAGCTATAGTCGCCCATGCTCCGGACGCGCCGCGGCGCCGTCCGCCTGCGCCTGGCGCATCGCAACGAGGCGCGGCCTCGGCCGCCGCCGCGATGGCCGACGTGCAAGCGGCGGCCGACGGGCGGGCGCGCAGGTCGGCGGCGCCCGCGATGGGTGTGAATGGGAATCGATTCGCTCCGCCGCGTGCGCGCCGGATGCTGCGACGTGACGCGCGGGGCCGGGCGCAGCGAGTTCCGTTCCCGGCGAGCCGCGGACGTTACGACGTTGTAACGGCCGGCCGGTGCACGGCGTGCGTCGAGCGGCAGCGGCGCCCGGACGCCGGCACGATTGTTCGACGATACGAACGGCCGGCGCAACGGCGGCGCGATTCCGGCAACAATCGTCGGCAATCCGCGACGCCGATCGTGGGGAAAAGTAGTATTTGCCACCGATTGACGCGAATGGTCATAGATAATCAAATCTCAGTCGCTAAAGGGCCGTTTCGGCGGGGGACGCGGCGGCGTAATCGAATGATTCGATGTTTAGCGTTTGGTAACAAGACCATCTTGGAACGGGGTGTAAATTCAGGAGCGAACGAAAGGGGGCGGCCATCCCGAAAGCGGGTTGGCTGCCGTCCGGTTCAGCATCGGGCGCGGCTGTCGTGTACGACGCGACGCAAATGCGGACGGAAATCCCGTTTGCCGACGTGCTTGCCTGACGGCACGTCGCATCAAAGCCGGAACATCGTGACGCAAGAGGTCACGCGTTCCCTTCGAGTACGATAACGGGACCGGGAAACATCCGGCTCGACCTCCGGGGGCTCTCGCCGTGCGTGGTTTCGATCTTCGCCAAAGCTGCGGAAACGCAGCGCGGACAGGCGCTCATGCGCCCTCCGCAACGCACGCGAACGGTTCCGGGAGTGGAGAAAGTGACGGTTTGTTATGAATATGCCAATAACGCGCGATAAGAACGCCGGCGGGGAGAGAGACGCGGGGCAGCGCCCGCTGATCTACTGGACGCAAGCGCCATCCGTCATGCTGCGCAAGGAACTGGCGCGCCGCGACTGGAAGGTCTCGATCGTCACGCATGCGAACGAGCTGCGCGACACCGCCGGCGAGATCACCTGCGGCATCCTCGATCTCAGCGGCGGCCATGCCGACGCGATCGGCAGCATCGCATCGACCTGTGCCTCGATGCGCGACGTCGTGTGGGTCGCGCTCGTCGACGCCGGGCAGACGGCCTCGCCGAACGTTCGTGCGTTATTGCGCGATTATTGTTTCGACTATGTCACGCTGCCGGCCTCGCATCAGCGCATCGCCGATACGGTCGGCCACGCGTACGGCATGGAATGCCTGTTCGCGCGCGATCGCGAACGGCTCGAATCCGACGAGCACGGCATCGTCGGCACCTGCAGCGCGATGCTGCGGCTGTTCGATACCGTGCGGCGTTTCGCGCGCACCGACGCGCCCGTGTTCGTGTTCGGCGAAACGGGAACGGGCAAGGAGCTGACGGCCGTCGCGATTCACCGTCATTCGGAACGCCGCAACGGCCCGTTCGTCGCGGTCAACTGCGGCGCGATTCCGCCGCATCTGCTGCAGTCGGAACTGTTCGGCTACGAGCGCGGTGCGTTTACCGGCGCGAACGCGCGCAAGATCGGGTATGTCGAGGCCGCGAACGGCGGCACGCTGCTGCTCGACGAAATCGGCGATCTGCCGCACGAGAGTCAGGCGAGCCTGCTGCGATTCCTGCAGGAGCGCGCGATTCACCGGCTCGGCGGTAGCGATCCGGTGCCGGTCGACGTGCGGATCGTGTCGGCGACGCACGTCGATCTGCGCGACGCAATGGAAGAAGGGCGCTTCCGCGCTGACTTGTTCCATCGGCTCTGCGTGATGCGGATCGACCAGCCGCCGCTGCGGGCGCGCGGCAAGGACATCGAACTGCTCGCGCATCACATGCTCGAACGTTTCCGCGGCGACGCGCGTCATCGCGTGCGCGGCTTCTCGACCGATGCCATCACGGCGCTGTACAAGCACGACTGGCCCGGCAACGTTCGCGAGCTGATCAATCGCGTGCGTCGCGCGGTCGTGATGACCGAAGGGCGCCTGATCACCGCGCGCGATCTCGAGCTCGAATACTGTCTCGATGCCGCATCGCCGTCGGTCGCCGACATGCGCAAGTCGATCGAGCGCGAGGCGATCGAAACCGCGCTGCTGCGCACGCGCCGCCGCGTCGCGGCTTCCGCGCGCGAACTCGGCGTGTCTCGCGCGACGCTGTATCGGTGGATGGAAGCCTACGGTATCGAGCGGCCGCGCGGTACCGGATCGTCCGACTGACCGACCGCCTTCGCCCGCGGCTTGCGCCGCGGACCTTCATCGAACCGATTCGATATGCGCGTGCGTCAGCCCGCCTGCGTCGCGCGCACGGTGCGCGCGGCATTCATCGCACGGATCTCGACGACCGGCGCCGTATCGGCCGCCGCGCGTGCCGGATCGCCCTCGAGCGGCACGAGCGCGACGCGCGCGGGTGTGTCGGGCGCGAGATGGAACCAGTCGTCGCGCGGCACGAAGCCGGGCGCGTCGATCTGCACGTGGCGCGCGACGTGGCGCGTGTCGATGTCGACATGCCAGACGTCCCCGGTGCGCGACACGCAGGCCTCGAGGCCGAGCTCGCGACGCGCGAACACGACCGGATGCGTGCGCGACGGGAAGTAGAACGCTTGCGACAGCAGGGTGCCGTCGTCCGCGCGCAGCGTCGCGACCGCGGTGTCGTGCTCGCACGGGCCGAAGCGGTACGCGTAAGTCCAGTCGAAAAACCGGCCGAGCAATTCGGCCGAGCCGAGCCGCAGCGTATCGTGCGCGGCGATGCGCACCGGGCAGCCGGCACGCGCGACCGGCGTGCGGCCGTCGCGCAGCGCGACCAGCTCGACGGTCCCGGACAGCGGCGCCGGGCGCTCGTTGAGCACGTGCACGTCCAGGCCGTTCAGCCCTTCGTCGACGAGCAGCACCTGCACCGGCTGCAGCACCTGGCGCAACGCATACCATGCCGATTTCGGCCGATGCGAGGCGTCGATCACGCCCCAGCCGGCGCCCGGCATCACGTCCTGGAACTGCCAGACGAGCGCGCCGGCGCAGCGCGACCCGTTGCGGCGCCATTCGGAATAGGTGTCGCGCATCACGTCGGCGATCACCGCGCGCGACAGCTCGAAGTAGCGTGCCGGATCCTCGCGCCGCAGGCGATCGGGCGTCACGTCGTACAGCGTGCGCAAATAGTGGTCACGCACATCGTCGAAATCCCACGACGTGCCGGGGTCGCGCGGCACCGCCGCCTTCCAGCGCGGCTCGTGCACGCCCGGCCAGCCGAGCTCGTCGAGCATCGCGTTGGACGGCACGTTGGCGAACGCGAGACATTCGCTCGCGAAGCGCACGTCGGCCCGGCGCGCGTCCTCGAGCGGACGCAGATACGCGCCGACGCCGTAGTAGTGCGACACGCGCTCGCGCGGCACGAACGGCAGCACGCCGCCGTCGGGCGAGTCGGAGACGTACACGACGTCCGGCCGCCGCGCGGCCGCGTGGGCGGCCAGCCGCTCGGCCGTCAGCTCGAGAAAGCGCTGTTTCGTGCCGAGCCCCGACATCGCGGCCTGCTGCGCGATCTCGCTGCCGCCGCACAGCACCGCGAGCGACGGCGACGCACGATGACGCAGCAGGAACTGATCGGCTTCGCGATCGACGACATCGGCGAACGCCGGATCGTCGAGCGCATAGTCGAAGTTTGCAAACATGAAGTCCTGCCAGACGAGCAGCCCGAGCCGGTCGCACCACGCATGGAACGCATCGGCTTCGTAGGTCATCGTGCCGCCGACGCGAATCATGTTGAAGCCGGCGTCGCGCGCATAGCCGAGCAGACGCCGGTAGGTCGCGTCGTCCGCATGCAAGGCGAGCGGCGCGGCGCTGCTCCAGCACGCGCCGCGCGCAAACACCGGCACGCCGTTGACGCGCAGCGCAAAGCCCTTGCCGTCCGCGCCGGCGTCGGCTTCGATCGTACGAAAACCGGTCGTGCCGAGCGGGCGGCGTTCGCCGCCGAGATGCAGCTCGACGTCGTACAGCGCGGGTTCGCCGTGCGTATGCGGCCACCAGCGCCTGACGTTCGGTACGGCGACGCTCCCGCGTACGCGGTCGGGCGCGACGCGTTCGAGCGTCGCGACGTGCTCGCCGCACGCGAGCCGCACGGCGTCGTCGTCGGGCAGCGGCGATGCGAAACCGAGCTCCGCGTCGAGCCAGCCGGTGTCGCCGTCGACGCGTGCCTGCAGGTCGCGATGCACGATCACCGGGCCGAGCGTCGGATCGAGCACGTCGACCGGCCGCCACGGGCCGGTCGGCACGTAGGGCGGAAACCAGCCGGGCATGTGCCCGAACAGCGACGTGCGCACCGTGCGCAGGCCGGCCGGTTCGGCGAGCCGCGTGCGCCAGCGTGCGCGCCGCGCCGCGCGTACCTCGCGCAGATGCGGCGCCAGCGCGCGGAAGCGGACGGAGAGCCGGTGCGCGCCGTCGAGCGAGACGGGAACATCGTGCGAGACGAACATGCTGTACGACTGCAGGATCGGCGTGTCATCGAGCCATACGTCGGCGAGCGTCGCGAGGCCGTGAAAGCGCAGCACGCGCGGCCCGTGACCGTGCAGTTCCGTCCGGTACCAGTGATCGCGCTCGGCGAGCGACGCGATCTCGTCGGTACGGCCCGCCAGCGCGAGCGCCTGCGCGACCGTACCGGGCACCGGTGCGTCGATCCAGCCCCGTTCGGCGGGCAGTTCGCGCGGTTCGTCCGCGGCGCCCGCGTCGGTCGTCAGCATCGACCACGCGGGCGCGGCGCCGGACCGCGTCACCGGCCGAGCGGCATCGCCGCCGCGTCGTGGCGTATCGGTGCGCGATGCAGCAGCGGCGGCGCGATCTGCCGCGCGCACGCGATCAGATCGTGATACGCGGCTTCGATCGCGTCGAGCGTCGCGTCGCCGCGCTCTTCCTTGCCGCGCGAACAGGCGCGCGCGAGCCGGAACTCGAGCACCATCGCTTCGGACGCGATGCGCTCGCAGGCACTGCGGATGTCGGCGAACGGACCGATGCAGCCGTTCGCCTGCAGCCAGCGCGCGTAATGACCGAACAGCTCGAAGTTCGCGCCGAGCTGCCGGACCGAGTTGAACGAATACGCGTGAAAGCGTTCGATCGGCGCGTCGGCGAGACGCTTCGCTTCGTCGCGCAGCTGATACCGGAACGCCGCGATCGGATCGACGACCGGCAGGCGCCGCAGATGGCGCTGCAGCAGCGCGAGCGACGCTTCGCACAGCGCGCGTTCGTCGAGCGGGGGGAAGCGCCGCTTCGCGCACTCGACGTACGGCGGCAGCGTCATCGGCGATGCGTCGCCGACGAGCCCGTCGTAATCGTCGCCCTCGGCCACGTAATAGCCGCTGTTGTGGAAGTAGCCGAGCTGGCGGCGCTCGCGGTCGATCGCATCGATGCCGATCGTCGTCTTCGTGTGCTGCGCGCGATAGCTGATGCCGCGCGTATCGGGCAGGAACCACGCGTCGACTTCGACGATCATCAGATGGCCGCGCGCGACCTGCGTCTCGATGTGGCGGTCGAGCGGCTCGTAGATCGAATGCTCCTGCACGACGATGCCGTACAGCCGTTCGAGTTCGTCGAGCGGAAACTTGAAGAACGTGAACTGATCGCCCTCGAAATCGAGCGCGATCGTAAACGGCAGCGCCGCATACGGGTTCAAGCCCCACCACCGGAGCACCTCGAGCCACATGTCGACGTAGCAGTTGGTCTGCTTCCAGACCATCTCCTGGCCATGCAGCGGATGCGGCAGATAGTGGCGCGCGCGGTGGCGCACCGCGTCGAACGACGCATCCTCGCCGTCGCGGGACACGAATGTCATGGCGTTCCCCACAGTACGTTGCGCACGTCGGCCGGCCATGCTTCGATGTCGAAGCCGTGGTGGCGGAACAGCGCGAGCGTCAGGCGTTCGAGCCCGAAACCGACGCAGCCGGTGTGCGCGACGTCGTCGGTCGCGGTGCGGATGTTCCACAGCAGGCCGAAGTGGTCCATGTGGTAGTTGAAGCTCAGGCAGGCGGTCTGCCGGCCGTCGTGTTCGATCGGGATCAGCAGCTCGAACTTGAGGTTCTGCTCGCGCTGGCTGTCGGCGACGATCTTGCCGCCGCGTCCGAAGAACGGATCGTTCGCGAGATCGATCCCGTTCGGCAGGCCCAGCGAGTCGATCATCTGCGTGCCGCGTTCGATCCACGTCTGGCGGAACGCGAGAATCTGCTCGGGCGTGCCGATCCGCACGTACTCGCGCATCCGGAACAGCTGCATGCGCGTCGGATCGAGCGACGGCTCGTGACGGAAGCAGTACGAGAACACGTCGAAGATCCGGCCGTCCGGCGGCAGCGCACCTGCACGTGCGACGACCGGGTAAATCGGGTAGCACGCGGCCGGCGTCATCACGACGTAGGTCGGCTTCTGGTTCTCGGTCCAGTCCTCGCCGCGCTCGAGGCATTGCAGCAGCCGCTGATGCTGGTGTTCGTTGCCGCCGAACGAATGCACGCTGCCCGCGAGCTGCGGAAAGCTCTTCATGTATTCGCTGCGCTCGAACTCGAGGCGGCTCATCGCGGGCGGGAAGCGCAGCACTTCCGCATGCTGGTCCGCGCCGAGGCGCGAGACGTACGCGTCGAGCGCTTCGACGACGCGCTCGAACGCTTCGCTGCGGCCGAACAGGCCCTGGATGCCGGTCGAGACCAGCAGGCCCGCATCGATCATTTCGTCGCGCAGCGGGTTCACGCCCGCGCGGTCGAGCGGCGCATCCGCGGGAACGGACGGGGCGGCGGGGGCTACGGAGAGGCGATCGTTCACGTGTGTTTCTCCAGCGTCGCGGGACGCAGCGCGAGCAGCAGGCTCGAAGTGTTGGTGGCGATGCGGTCGTTGTTGATCATCAGCGGCGCCGCATGCAGGTCTCGAATATGACGGCCGACGCTGAAGGGCGTGCCGTGCTTGTAGCCGGCCATCCCGCAGATCATCATCGCTTCGTGTGCGACCTGAAGCGCGGTCGTCGATACGTAGGTCTTCAGCGTGTTGATCTCGGCGGCCCATGCCATGCCGCCCGACCACGAGCGCGGCGCGCCGCTCTCGTACAGGCGCAGCACGTTGTCGACGCGCGCCTGCATTGCCTGCAGCAGCGCGAGCGATTCGGCGAGACGCCGCGACGCGGGCGACGAGGCGCCGTCGGTCTGACGCGCCTGCGCGCGGAAGAACTGGTGCGCGCGGTGGAACGCGTCGCCGGCGACGCCGATCCACACGGCGGCCCAGAGAATGTGCGACACGGGCACCATCGTCTGTTCGGCGATCTGCGCGAACGGCACGGGCAGGCATTGCACGGTCGCGCCGTGCGCATCGAGCATGAAGCCGTTGCTGCAGGTGCCGCGCATGCCGAGCGTGTCCCAGTCGCCGCGGCGCGCGAGCGTATAGCCGTCGCGCAGCAGCGTGACGAGCACCTGCTCCGACGCGGGCGCGTTGGCGTCGCGGCGTGCGGTGGCCAGAATGCCGTCCGCATATTCGCCGTACGAGATCGTCGGCGCGGCCTTGTGCAGCCGGAATTCGCCGCCGTCCGCTTCGAGCGCGCACTGGCTCGCGCGCAGGTTGCCGCCGACGCCGTCTTCCGACGTGGCCGACGCGAGCAGCCACTGATGGCGCACGAGCTGCTGCAGAAACAGCTTGTGCCAGCCGTGGTCGACCGCATGGTCGACGACGCACGCGACCTGGATCTGATGCATCGCGAAGACCATCGCCGACGATGCACATGCGCGACCGAGGATCGTACACGCCGATGCGACCTCCGCGAGCGAGGCGCCGATACCGCCGAGCCGCGTCGGCACGAGCGCGCTCAGCAGGCGGCGCGAGCGCATCGCCTCGATCGCTTCGACGGGACAGCGCGCATCGCGATCGACGGCGTCCGCGTGCTGCGCGGCGATGCGGGCGACGGCGTGCGCGGCTTCGTCGAGCCGGCCCGCGGTGTCGTCCGCTTCGAGTTCGGGAAGGATCGCGTTCATGCCGATTGCTCGGTGCGTTGGAGCGTACCGATCGCGTCGGCCAACGAGTCGATGCTGCGGAACAGATTGCGGTTCAGCATCTCGTCGGGGATTTCGACGTTGAACTGTCGCTCGAGCGCGAGCATCAGCTGGATCGTGTCGAGCGACGACAGGCCCGCTTCGTAAAGATCGTCGGCGTCGCCGATCGAATCGATGGCGGCTTCGAGATGGGCGACTTGCTTGAGAACGGCTCTGATTTCGTTTTTCACGTGCAACTCCGGCGTGCGTGGTGTCGTCCGCACGGGAAGAAGCGGCGCAGCGCGCTGACTCCCCCCCGGCAGTCCTGCGTCAGTAGACCATCCGGGGTCGCCGTGTTCTGTTCGCCAACCTACAGTCGACAGGCCCGATGTGCGTTCGAGTACCGACGCATGACAACGGTCAAACGCGTGCCGCAGCCGGTACGCCGCTGTCGGCCGACAGGATCCGCTTCATCTCGTCGCGCACGATGGCGCGACAGCCGCACGACATCTTTTCGAGACCCTGCAGATCGGCGAGCACGATCGAGCTGCGGTATTGCCGGATCAGGCCGAGCTTCTGGATCTCGCCGGCCGCATCGGTGACGGTCTCGCGGCGCACGCCGAGCATCTGCGCGAGCATGCTGTGCGTGACCTGAATCTCGATGCTGCGCGAGCGGTCATAGGCCAGCATGAACCATCTGCATAACTGATGTTTCAGCACGTGATGGCGGCTGCAGAACGTGATTTGCGACACCTGTGCCATCAGCAGGCGCACGCTGACGAACACCAGATGACGAATCACCGGCGATGCGTCGAACGCCGCGGCGAATGCCTGCCGGTCCAGCCGGTAGACGAAGCCGTCCCGGCAGGCGACCGCGCGGCACGGCATCGTGCCGCTGCCGCCGATCACGTCGTCGCAGACGATGCTTTCGCTGCCGATCTCGGCGACCTCGAGCGTCATGCCGCCCGACGACACGTACTGCAGCGAGATCGCGGTCGTGACGGGCAGGTAGACGGCGGCCAGACTGGCGCCGGGCTCGCACAGCACTTGCCCCGATTTCAGGTGGACGAGTTGAAGCTGAGGAATCAGCGCGGCGCGTTCGTCGCGGTCGAGCGCGGCGAGAAACCGGTTTGCGTCGAAGCTGTGGGACAGTTCGATCATGCCGCTCGTGCGAGCGGCGCCATCATGGGCCAGGTGGGTCACGGGCATCCTCGATAAGTGGCACACGACGTCGCGGCGGGTCTCGCGCAAAGCACGTCGTCTTCGTTTAAATGGATAGGCGGATAGCGCACGAAGGCTAGCACGGCGCTCAATTCCGCTAAACGCACATTACGTCATTTCACAAACTTTGACGATCCAAAAAGAATGAGAACCTTATATGAAATTCGATCTTGCCTTATTCAAGAATTAATCATCCGGAAATGGAATCGACCGATGTAAACGTATTCTTCTATCACCGGTTGTCAATCGCCAGACATGAAGCATTGTGCCTCGAAAACAGAAAGACAACATCAAACACTATTTGACATTTAATTGGGGAAGGATATGTTTCCCATTTGAATCAGGGGTTTGCGATGCATTTGTGGGATGGCTAACAAAAGGTCGGATTAGAGCGCCGATTCAATTTTGAGACAGTTCGAAACTGTCGCGCGGGACCGCGTGCGGACGCGCCGAGACAGCCGGCGACGTCGTGGAAACGATTGAAGAACAACTGTAAGTATTTGAGCGACAAGTCCGCAGCGCCGTTCTACGCGGGCTTCCGCGGTGCGCGTCTATTGATCAGTCGAATAGCCGCGAGTGTCTAGCGAATGCCCGAGTGTCCGGAAATGAGACGGTTTCCGATCGTTCCGGACGCCGCCATTCGGCCGTTCTAAACGGTCGTCATTCATATATTAAGGACGGACGGCGATTGGCACGCAAATCGCTTATTACGACTCGCGTGTCGAACGGGGTGATTGACCGACATCGACGGCGATAAGCCGCCAATGTCCGATCCGTGGTTGTAGGCCGCAGCCGCCGATGGCGCCCGACACGCTTGACGAAAACGAATTCCGCCGACCGTCTGCATGCGGCGCGGACAATAAGAGGGATACAGACATGCTTCATCTTCAATCGAGCTATTCGGCGAATGCCATTCTGCACGCACTGCCGGAGGAGAGCATTCGGACGATCGCACCGCATCTCGAACTGGTCCGGGTCAAGCCCGGCATGCTGGACCGGGTCGGCGAACCGATGCGTCACGTGCATTTCCCGACGACGGCGATGATGTCGGTGCAGCACTTGATGGAAGACGGCGCGATGGTCGAGGTGGCGGTCGTCGGCCGGGAAGGTGTGGTCGGGCTCGCGACGATGGTCGGCGGGGCGGCGATGTCTAACCGCGTCGAGGTGCGTATCGGCGGGATGGCGTACCGCGTGCCGACCTGCGTGATGCGCACGGAATTCGAACGTTCGCCGGCGACGTACCGGCTGCTCCTCAACTATTGTCAGGCGACGATGGCGCAGATCTCGCGCAGTGCGCTCTGCAATCGCCATCATTCGGTCAGCGAGCAACTGAGCCGCTGGCTGCTGCTCGCGCACGACCGGATCGAAGGCGACGAGCTCGCCGTCACGCAGCAGACGATCGCAAATATGCTCGGCGTGCGGCGCGAAGGCGTGACGGAAGCGGCCGGCAGCCTGCAGGAGGCCGGACTGATCCGGCAGCGCCGCGGACGCATCACGGTGCTCGATCGCGGCGGTCTCGAGCGTCACGCATGCGAGTGCTACGACATGATCCGCGCCGATTACGATCGGCTGCTCGGCTCGCGCAGCGGCGCGCGCCCGATGTCGGTACGTCCGCGTCTGACGGAGGTGCGCTGCGGCGCGGCGGCACACAGCGCGTGAGGGCGGCGGAGATGAGAGGAACGGGTGTGGCGCGCCGCGCCGGGATCGCGGCGGCCGACGTCGTGCTCGTGCTCGCCGGCGCGCTGGCTGCGCAGGCCGCGGCCGGGCTCGCATGGAGCGATCTGTCCGATGCGCGCCGCGGTGCGATCGCGTTGCTCTGCGTGCTGAGCGTCGCGCTGCTGCCGCGCGCGCTGCGCGAGGCGGGCGACGGCGCAAGCGCGCGCGAACGCGAGCAGGCATTGAGCGGCACGATTGCCGCGATCGTGTGCGCGAGCGTACTGACGATCGCGACGGGCGTCTGGATCATGAATCGCGGCGGCACGATCACGATGCAGTGGATCGTCGAAACCGTGCTGGCCGCCGACGCGGCATTGCTGCTCGGCAGGGTCGCGCTGCTCGCGGTCGCGGCCAAGCGTCCCGAGGCACGCGCGCATCGGCGCCGCGTCGCGGTGGTCGGCGCGACCGGATACGGCCGCGTCGCGATCGAGCGCATGCGGCTCGCGCCGCAGGGGCCGTACGTGCCCGCGTACGTGTTCGACGACGATGCGCCCGGTGCGGCCGCCGATATCGGCGGCGTGCCGGTGATCGGCGACTGGCACACGCTGCGGCAGCGAATCCACGACGGCGAAATCGACGAGGTGTGGCTCACGCTGCCGATGTCGCACGAATGGCGGATTCAGCGGATCGTCCGCGAACTGCGCGACGAGTTCGTGCAATTGCGCCTGCTGCCCGACGTCCGTCATATGTCGATCGTCGACCGTTCCGCGACCGACGTGCTCGGCATGCCGGCGATCAATCTCGCGACGACGCCGCGCTCCGCGCCGGAGATGTGGGCGAAGTTCGCGTTCGACCGGCTGTTCGCCGCCGCGGTGCTGGTACCGCTGATGCCGCTGATGGCGGCGCTCGCGATCGCCGTCAAGCTGTCGTCGCCGGGTCCGGTGCTGTTCCGGCAGCGCCGCAAGGGGATCGACGGCCGCGAGTTCCATATCCTGAAGTTCAGGACGATGCGCGTGCATCGCGAGCAGCCCGGCGTGCTGCGGCAGGCCTCGCGCAACGATTCGCGCGTGACGCCGGTCGGCGCGTTTCTGCGCCGCACGTCGCTCGACGAGCTGCCGCAATTCTTCAACGTGCTGTTCGGCCAGATGTCGGTCGTCGGCCCGCGGCCGCATGCGATCGAGCACGACGATTTATACCGGCAGCTGATCGACTGCTACATGTACCGCTATCGCGTGCGGCCCGGCATCACCGGATGGGCGCAGGTGAACGGCTATCGCGGCGAGACGCGCAAGGTCGAGGCGATGGCCGCGCGCGTGAAGTTCGACCTGTTCTACATGCAGAACTGGAGCTTCTGGTTCGACATGAAGATCATCCTGATGACGATCGTGCGCGGCTTCATCGGCCGCAATGCGTTCTGATCGATTCATGAAGGGCACGCTCGAGCGCATTGCGTGGAACGTTGCATGCGCAACGAGGTTGCGCAACACGTGTGGTTCTGCATCCGGCAATGCGTCGAGCCGCACGATGCCGATGGAGGTCGAAGCAGGGCCGTCCGCCGCGCGTCTCGGCATGCGTGCGCGCTGCGTTTTCGCGTCCGTCCCCGGTTTTTGCGCCGTGCCTGCTCGGGCGGCGCGCGCAGCCCGTTCGGATCAACACGTGCCGCCCGGTTGGGTTTATGCTGCATCGAATGCGCGCGGCGTGCCCTGCACGCGCGGCAGCATCCGGTCGCAGCGGCGCGCGTCGTTCGCGTTGGCCGCCGCGCCTCGGCGCGTGCGCGGCAGGCGCACGCGAAATCCGGAACAGGAGACGGCGATGGCGCTCGACGAACGGCAACGGCACGCACTGCTGCAGCGGCTCAACGAATGCGAGCAGGCATTGCGCGCGGAGCTTCGCGCGAGCGAAGACCAGCGCGCATCGGAATCGTATGCGGAGCTGGCCGGCGCATCGCCGGACGAAGGCGACGAAGCGAACGCGGATCTTTTCGTCGACGTCGATCACGCGCTGATCGGCATGAAGCTGGCCGAGCTGCGCGCGATTCGGCGTGCGCAGCAGCGCATGGTCGACGGCAGCTACGGCGAGTGCATCGATTGCGACGGCCCGGTCGGCTACGCGCGGCTGCGCGCGCGGCCGACGGCCGAACGATGCACGCAGTGCCAGGCGCTGTACGAACGGCGATACGCGACGGCGCCGCGTGCGTCGCTGTAACGCGGCGTCGCGGTCGGACGACGCGGCACACATCGCGCGGCGGGCGTACGATGGAAGCGCGGGCCCGGCGTCGGCGCGCCCGGCGTCGGGCGTCCGGCATCGACGCGCCTGCGCGCGCAGGCGGCGCGATGCGGGACGACCGACACCGTGCGGCGTCATCTACGTGGAAGGGGGCCACGCCGATCATGCGGATTCACAATGCCGAATGTGCGGCCGTCTTCGCCGAAATCGCGGACATGCTCGAGATTCAGGGCGCGAATCCGTTCCGGGTCCGCGCGTATCGCAACGCCGCACGCACGATTGCCGACTACGGCCGTGACATTCCGTCGATGCTCGCCGACGGCGGCCAGCTCGTGCGGATTCCGTCGATCGGCCCGGATCTCGCGTCGAAGCTGCGCGAGATTGCGCAGACGGGCACCTGCGATTTGCAGCAGACGCTGCGCCGCGCGCTGCCCGGCGCGATCGTTCAGCTGCTCGACGTGCCGGGGCTCGGTGCGAAACGCGTGAAGGCGCTGCACGATGCCTTGCGAATCGAAACGCTCGAACAGCTGCGCGTCGAAACCAAGAACGGGCACGTGCGTGCGCTGCCCGGTTTCGGCGCGAAAACCGAAGCGCAGCTGCTCGACGCGCTCGACGAACGCTTGCGCCGTACGCCGCGGCGCTGTCTGCTACCGGCCGCGACCGACGTACTCGCGCCGCTGCTCGAACGGCTGCGCGCGCTGCCGGGCGTAATCGAGGCGGTGGCAGCCGGCAGCGTGCGGCGGTGTCGAGAGACGGTCGGCGATCTCGACATTCTGGTATCGGCGCGCGACGCGGCCGCCGTTGCCGATGCCTTCACGCGCGGCGACGCCGTCGAACGCGTGCTCGCGAAGGGCAAGACGCGCTCGAGCATCGTGCTCGCGTGCGGGCTGCAGGTCGACCTGCGCGTCGTCGATGCGGATGCTTTCGGCGCGGCGCTCGTCTACTTCACCGGTTCGAAAGCGCACAACATCGCGCTGCGCCGGATCGCCCAGGCGGCCGGGCTGAAGATCAACGAGTACGGCGTGTTTCGCGGCGAAGAGCGGATCGCCGGTGCGACGGAAGCGTCGGTCTACGACGCGATCGGCCTGCAGTGGGTGCCGCCCGAGCTGCGCGAAGGGCGCGGCGAGATCGACGCGGCGCGCGCCGGCACGCTGCCGACGCTCGTCGAGCGCAGCGATCTTCATGGCGACTTCCACGTGCATACCGACGCATCCGGCGGTCGCGACAGCCTGCACGCGATCGCTCGGGCCGCGCGTTCGCGCGGGCTCGGCTATCTTGCCGTGACCGATCGCGCACCCGATGCGGGCCGCGGCCGTACGGCGGATTTCACGTGGCTGCTCCGGCAGCTCGACGAGATCGATCGGCTCAACGCATCGTTCGACGACTTCGTGCTGCTGAAAGGCGTCGAGGCCGGCATACGCGACGACGGCAGCCTCGACGTGCCGGCCGATGTGCTCGACCGGCTCGAGATCGTCGTCGGTGCGGTGCGCGACGGCTTCGATCTGCCGCGCGACGCACAGACCGCGCGGATGCTGCGCGCGATTGACGATCCGCATCTGACGATCGTCGCGCATCCTGCCGGCCGCTTGCTCGGCGAGCGCGACGGATGCGATGTCGATCTGCCGCGCGTGATCGCGCACGCGGCGGCGCGCGGCTGCAGCGTCGAACTCGATGCGCAGCCGCAGCGGCTCGACTTGCCGGACGTCTGGTGCCGCGAGGCCGCGAAGGCCGGCGTGCCGGTCGCGATCGGATCGGACGCGATGAGCGCGGACGAACTCGGCTGTCTCGACGGCGGCGTCGGTCAGGCACGGCGCGGTTGGTTGACGCCGCGCGACGTGCTCAACACGCGCACGCTCGCGCAGCTGCGCCCGCTGCTCGCGCGCGCCGCGGACGCAAGCGCGGCGCAGTGCCGCCGCCGCAACGGCACGTAACCGCAACGGGTCGGCGCGTGCCGCGCCGTCGCGCGATCACGTGAGCACGTCGATCGCCGGCACGTACGGTAGCCGCAGCGCCTGTGCAACTGCTTCGTACGTGATGTGTCCGTCGCAGACGTTCAGCCCCGCGCGCAGATGCGGATCGTCGATCATCGCCTGTTTCCAGCCCTTGTCGGCGAGCGCGAGCGCATGGCCGAGCGTCGCGTTGTTCAGCGCGAACGTCGACGTGCGCGCGACCGCGCCCGGCATGTTCGCGACGCAGTAGTGAACGACGCCGTCGACGACGAAGGTCGGGTCGGCATGCGTAGTCGGATGCGAGGTTTCGAAGCAGCCGCCCTGATCGATCGCGACGTCGACGACGACCGCACCGGCCCGCATCGTCGCGATCATGTCGCGCGTGAGGAGCCGCGGTGCCGACGCACCGGGCACCAGCACCGCGCCGATCACGACATCTGCATCGCGGATCGCTTCGTCGATCGTCTGCGCATTCGAGCAGACGGTCGCGATCCGGTTCGCGAAGATCAGGTCGAGCTGCCGCAGCCGGCTCACGTTGGTATCGAGCACCGTCACGCGCGCGCCGAGGCCGACCGCCATCTGCAAGGCGCCGGTGCCGACGACGCCCGCGCCGAGCACGACGACGTGCGCAGCGGGCACGCCGGGCACGCCCGCCATCAGCATGCCGCGCCCGCCGCGCGGGCTTTCGAGATGCGTGGCCGCGACCTGGATCGACATGCGGCCGGCGACTTCGCTCATCGGCGCGAGCAGCGGCAGGCCGCCGCCGGGCCCGGTCACGGTTTCGTAGGCGATGCATACGGCGCCAGACTTCACGAGTGCGGCCGCCTGTTCCGGATCGGGCGCGAGATGCAGATAGGCGTACAGAACCTGGCCGCGCCGCAGCATCGCGCATTCGGCGGGCTGCGGCTCCTTCACCTTGACGATCATGTCGGCGCGCGCAAACACTTCCTCGGCGCCGTCGCACAGTGCTGCGCCGGCGGCGACGTAGTCGTCGTCGAGCAGGCCGATCGCGGTGCCCGCACCGCGCTGCACGAGCACCTTGTGGCCATGCCGCGTGAGCTCGCGTGCACCGGCGGGCGTCAGGCCGACGCGGTATTCGTGGTTCTTGATCTCTTTCGGCACACCGATCAGCATGAGTTGTCTCCAACGGTTGTCGTTATCGTCGCCGTGCCGCGGATCGATCGGGCGATGCAGTTGCGTTCGCGCATGTCGTTGTGCGACGCGCGTTCCGTCGGCCGGACGCTGCGCGCGCGTCGTGCGCGCGACTGCAGCACAGCTCTAAAAGGTAGCGACGGGCTGACCGAAGTCAAGCCGCAGTGCGGCACGGCTCGCGCGTGTCGATGCATGAACGGCGGCGTTTCGATATCGTGATGCACACGCGTTGCATGTGCGCGTCGAAGCGGCACGACGCGAAGCGCTTGTCACACGATACGAGGAACCGCGCGACATGATCGCTGCGTATTTCAGCGTGCCGACGCTCTGCGCGATCGCGCTTGTCCACGTCTATTGGGCATGCGGCGGACGACGCGGCAAGCGTGCGGCGATACCCGAACACGACGGCATGCCGTTGCTGCATCCGAGCACGGCGGGCACCTGCACGATCGCGGCCGCGTTGTTCGCAGCGGCATACGTCGTCGCCGCACGCGCAGGATGGATCATGCCGGGCGCTTACCCGAGCGCGACCGGCATTGCGATCGTCGTGCTCGCATTGATGTTCGCGGTGCGCGCCGTCGGCGATTTCCGTTACGTCGGCTTTTTCAAGCGGATCCGCGGCTCGCGCTTTGCCCGGATGGACGCGCTGCACTACTCGCCGCTGTGCGCGGCGCGCGCGCTGTCGATCGCGTCGATGGCGTGGCCGCGCTGAGCGCTGCGGCGAGCTGCAGCCCACGTGGCCGCCGCCCCGTTTTTTCAATTGTTGCGGTTTTCGCTGCAATCAATTGCATCTGTTTCGATAGAAATGGAACCGGTTCCATATATAATGCGCGGCACTCGTCGCCCATGTCTCGAATGAGGGTCGTGCACGTTGCGCTTGCGACACGCAAGTGCGGCGTCTAAGTTGAATGAGAGCCATGGCGACGACGGACGGACGCGGCCGGCAGGCCCGAGCCGTCCGCCAATCAGGCCCGTGAAGAGGTCGAACCCGCCGCGCGCCGCCGATCGAGCGCGTGGCAGCGTGAGAGGGCGCCGCCGCCTGCGCGGTCGGCGCCCGTGTCGAATTTGCTCGCAGCACACGGAAAAAACAACGACGGCCTGCCGTACGCGGCCGGTTCGTCGGGCACGCCGCATGCGGGATGCGCGTGTTCGAACAACGGTCTCCAACGCCCAACATCCGACCATGTCTACCCCATCTGACAAACCCAATTCGCGCCGCCGGTTTCTGCGCACGTCGGTCGCGCTCGTGCCGATCGCGTCGGTCGCCGGCTGCGACCTGCGTTCGTCGCCGTCTTCCGCGACGACGGCCGGCCACGCGTCGGCTGCGTCGGCCGACGCCGAACGTTCGCCGTACAAGCCGACCTTCTTCGATGCGAAGGAGTGGGCGTTCGTCGAGGCCGCGGTCGACCGGCTGATTCCGGCCGACGCCGAAGGCCCGGGCGCGCTCGACGCCGGCGTGCCGGAATTCATCGATCGCCAGATGGAAACGCCGTATGCGCACGGTGCGACGTGGTACATGCAGGCACCGTTCCAGCAAGGCGTGCCCGAGCTCGGCTATCAGCTGAAGCTCGTGCCGCGCGACGTGTACCGCCTCGGCATCGCGGCCGTCGATCGCTATTGCGAGAAGACGCACGGCAAGGCATTCGCGGATCTCGACGCGGCGACGCGCGACGCGGTGCTCGGCGCGCTCGAAAAGGGCAGCGCGCCGATCGACGACGTGCCGCCCGGCGTGTTCTTCGGCCAGTTGCTGCAGAACACGCGCGAAGGCTATTTCTGCGATCCGGTGCACGGCGGCAATCGCGGCATGGCGGCATGGAAGATGATCGGCTTTCCGGGCGCGCGCGCCGATTTCATGGATTTCGTCAACCAGAACGGCAAGCCGTATCCGTACGGCCCCGTGTCGATCAACGGGGAGCGTAGCTGATGGCCGCAGAGAAAAAGCCGCATGTCGATGCGGTGATCGTCGGCTTCGGCTGGACCGGCGCGATTCTCGCGAAGGAACTGACCGAAGCAGGACTGAAAGTCGTCGCGCTCGAGCGCGGCGAATATCGCGACACCTATCCGGATGGCGCGTATCCGAACACGATCGACGAGCTGACCTACAACATCCGCAAGAAGCTGTTCCTCGACCTGTCGAAAACGACCGTGTCGATCCGCCACGGCATCAGCGACACGGCGCTGCCGTATCGCCAGCTCGCCGCGTTTCTGCCGGGCGAGGGCGTCGGCGGCGCGGGGCTGCACTGGTCCGGCGTGCATTTCCGCATCACGCCCGAGGAGCTGCGGCTGCGCAGCCACTATGAAGAGCGCTACGGAAAGAAATTCATTCCGGAAGGGATGACGATCCAGGACACCGGCGTCAGCTACGACGAACTCGAGCCGCATTTCGACTTCGCGGAGAAGGTGTTCGGCACGTCGGGGCAGGCGTACAAGGTCGGCGGCAAGGTGGTCGGCGACGGCAACGTGTTCGAGGCGAACCGCAGCGATCATTTTCCGCTGCCGCCGCAGCTCAACACGTATTCGGCGCAGCGCTTCTACGATGCCGCGAAGTCGCTCGGGCTGCATCCGTACCGGCTGCCGTCGGCGAACACGTCGGGTCCGTACACGAATCCGTACGGCGTGCAGATGGGGCCGTGCAACTTCTGCGGCTACTGCAGCGGCTACGCGTGCTACATGTATTCGAAGGCGTCGCCGAACCTGAACATCCTGCCCGCGCTGAAGCAGACGCCGAACTTCGAGCTGCGCTCGAAGTGCCACGTGCTGCGCGTCGACCTCGACGACACGAAGAAGCGCGCGACCGGCGTCACCTACGTCGATCCGACCGGCCGCGAAGTGCATCAGCCGGCCGATCTCGTGATCGTTGCCGCGTTCCAGTATCACAACGTGCATCTGCTGCTGCTGTCGGGCATCGGCAAGCCGTACGATCCGATCTCCGGCGAAGGCGTCGTGGGCCGCAATTTCGCGTACCAGAACCTGTCGACGATCAAGGCGTTCTTCGACCGCGATACGTTCACGAACCCGTTCGTCGGTGCCGGCGGCAACGGTGTCGCGGTCGACGACTTCAACGCGGACAACTTCGATCACGGCCCGCTCGGCTTCGTCGGCGGCTCGCCGCTGTGGGTGAACCAGGCGGGCGTGAAGCCCGTCAGCGGGATCGCGGTGCCGCCCGGCACGCCCGGCTGGGGCTCCGCGTGGAAGAAGGCGGTGAAGGATTACTACGCGCACACGATCTCGATGGACGCGCACGGCACCAACATGTCGTACCGCGACGTCTATCTCGATCTCGATCCGACCTATCGCGATTCGTACGGGCAGCCGCTGCTGCGGATGACCTTCGACTGGAAGGACAACGACATCCGGATGGCGCAGTACGTGACGGGCCAGATGAAGAAGATCGCGGAAGCGATGGGGCCGAAGGCGATCAGCGTAACGACGCGCGAGTTTGGCAAGCACTTCGATACGCGTGCGTACCAGACGACGCACCTGGTCGGCGGCGCGGTGATGGGCACCGATCCGAAGACGAGCGTGCTGAATCGCTATCTGCAGTGCTGGGACGTGCACAACGTGTTCGTGATGGGCGCGTCGGCGCTGCCGCAGGGCATCGGCTACAACCCGACCGGCATCGTCGCGGCGCTCGCGTACTGGTCGGCGCGCGCGATCCGCGAGCAATACCTGAAAAATCCCGCACCGCTGGTGACCGTATGAAGAGGATCGTGACCCACCGTATCGCGCGCCGCCTGTCGCGCGCATTGGCCGCGAGCGCTGCATGCGCGGCGCTCGGCTTCGGCAGCGCGGCGGCCGTCGCGCAACCTGCGGCGACACCCGCCGCCGCATC
>NZ_KV786557.1:0-3346 GCF_001806955.1 Burkholderia sp. HMSC10F09 | reverse complement strand
GGGTGCGGTCAGGCTCGCGAACGGGTTGTACGGCTGTTGCGGCGGCGTGAACGAAGGCGGAAGGATGGGCATCGGAGTATCCGGAGAATCCGGCATCGTGCGGATCGCATCAAAGACCTTGCGCGCATACGCGAGGCGCTTGTCGGGCGACGCGGCGTTGTACGCGCCGATCGCGTTCCAGTTGGGGCCGAGCTGGCGGATGTTCTGCGAGAGGATCCATGCGCCGACATAGGCGTTCGTGCACGGATCGAACAGGCTCTGCTGCGTGATGCCTTCGCGCGCGAGCGTCGGCAGCCACGAGCTGTTGATCTGCATCAGCCCGATGTCGATCGTGCCGTTCGCGTTGGTGTTGACCGCGTTCGGATTCATCCCCGATTCGACCTGCGCGATGCCGCGCAGCAGGCTGACGCTCACGTGCTGGAACGCAGCCGCGTCGTCGAGGCAGTCCGCATGCGCGAGCCCGTGCAGCGCGAGCGACATCGCGGCGGTCGCGGCGAATTTCAGCGTGGCGCGGCTGATCGAACGGACGGTCTGACACGGCATGGCAGGTTGGGGCGGCAAGCGACCGCCCGATGCAAGGAAATCACGCAGACGCGAAGTGTGCCATAGCGCACGCACCCATGGCTCGCGTCGAACCTTCCTTTGCATTTCGCGCGTGGTCGTTTCCGGCCGGCGCGCCGCGCCGTCCCGCGCCGTCCCCGCCCGCGGCGTGCGCGCCGCAAACGACGACGGCGGCCGAAGCCGCCGTGTCGATCGATCGCCGGACCGGTGCCGCGCACCGCCGCACAGGGGCAGCGGGCGCGGCGCCGCGCCGCTCAGAAGCGGTGACGCAGACCGAGGTTGACGATCGTCTGCGAGCTGGTGCCCGCATAGCCGTACGAGCCGATCGAGGCTTGCGCGGCCATCGTGCCGCCGCTGCCGTCGCCGGTCCGGCCGCTCGCGTGCTGGTAGGCGGCGGTCAGATACACGTCGGTGCGCTTCGACAGCGTGTAGTCGGCGCCGGCCGACACCTGGTGATAGGTCGCCGACGTGTCGCCGCCCGAGCGCGTGTAGCTGTAGCCGACGCCGACCAGCAGCGCGTTCGTCGCCTGGTAGTTCACGAAGCCCTGCCCGGTGTTGTAGTGCTCGTTCGAGCCGAACACCGAGCTGCCATCGCGGCGGTATTGCGCGTTGCTGTAGCCGAGGCCGAACGTGAACGGCCCCGCGACGTACTGACCGGCGACGCGCGCGATGCCGATCGAATGCGCGCTCGCGTAGCCGCTGTTGATCGGGCCGTCGAACGTGCCGTCCGACGAGCTCGTCCAGCCGTCGCGCAGCCCGTTCGACGCGGGGCTGTTGTTCGCGTGGAAGTAGCCGCCGGCGACGCTGAACGGCCCGTTGCTGTACGACACGGCCGCCGAATACGACTGCGCGGAACCCGTGCTGCCGGCGATGCCGCCGAACGAGTACATCGCGGAGAACTGCAGGCCGCCGAGCACGGGCGACGTGTACTTGACCGCGTTGTCGACGCGGAAGCTGTTGTCGTAGTTGTCGACGTCGCCCGGCGTCGCGAACACGCTGCCGAAATAGTTGTCGGCGGTGATGCCCTGCACGAGGTCGATCAGCGGATCGTACTGACGGCCGAGCGTGATCGTGCCGTAGCGATCGCTGGACAGCCCGACGAACGCCTGGCGGCCGAACATGCGGTTGCCCTGGCCGAGGCGGCCGCTGCTCGGATCGAAGCCGTTTTCCAGCTGGAACAGCGCCTTCAGCCCGCCGCCGAGATCCTCGGCGCCCTTGATCCCCCAGCGGCTGCCGGCGAGGTTGCCGGCGCTGCTGTTGCCGAGCAGCCACGCGCTGTCCTTGCCTTGCGCGTGGTTGACGTACGTAATCGACGTATCGATTACGCCGTACAGCGTGACGCTCGTCTGCGCGTGCGCAAGCGGCGCGGCCGCGAGCGACGCAAGCGAAATCAGCGAGAGGGCCGTGCGTTTCATTTCATCTCCTACAAGTGGATTGGTATGCGTGAATCGGAATGGCAGGAGACTACCGATGCATGCGTAAACGACAAAAATGAGATTCTCTTTTGTGGCCTGAAGCAGACAGATGCGTGCTGCGCAAGGGTCTATTGAGAGATCTGAATTATTGACGATCGCGTATCAATCGCCACTGAATACGTTATATCAATATTCGAAATTTGCGCGCCGCGTGACAATTTTCGGCGATTTTCATTACGCGCCCAGCGTGTGGGCGATTGTCGTGGATTCGTCAATTGATTCTTTAATGAATCGAATGGTTTTAACGGGCGCGATTATGTTATTTGCGCGCGCAACCATTGTGGTGTGCGGTGGTGTGCGGCTGCCGCGACGATGCGATCGTGCATCGCGCGCGCGTCGATTGCAGATGCGTGTCGTCATCGCGCATGTCGCTCTCCCAAAGCGATGCGTAATCGAGGTTGCGGATCGTCACGTCCCACGTGCGACCACGATTCCGTTTGCTATCTCGATAAGCGTCTCCCCGTGCAGCACCGGCGGCGCACGCATGGCGCCGCCCGCGGCGGTCGGGTAGTCAGTTTTGTATATAATAATCATTCTCATTTACAGAAACGCTCCCGACCGCCTCCGGAATCCGGCCATGTCTGCTGACAAGCTGTCCCTCCATCGAGAAATCGACGCGCTGTATGCCGGCCATCATGCATGGCTGCGCGGCTGGCTGAGCCGCAAGCTCGGCTGCGCGCATCGCGCCGCCGATCTCGCGCACGATACGTTCATGCGTCTGCTCGCGCGCGACGAGCCGATCGGCGCCGAGGCGCCGCGCGCGTTCCTGACGACGGTCGCACAGCGCGTGCTGTACAACCATTGGCGGCGCGAGCAGCTCGAACGCGCATATCTCGACGCGCTCGCGCAGCGCGCGGACGTGTATGCGCCGTCGCCGGAAGAGCGGGCGGTCGTGCTCGACACGCTGCTCGAGATCGACCGTCTCCTCGACGGTCTGCCGGCCGCCGCGAAGCGCGCGTTCCTGCTCGCCCAGCTCGACGGGCTCACGCAGGCGGAGATCGCGCGCGAGCTCGGCGTGTCGCTCGCGACGGTCAAGCGCTATCTGATCAAGGCCGGCGCGCAGTGCTTCTTCGCGATGGCGGCATGACGATGGCCGCGTCCGGCAGGCCGGCGATCGCGCCGGACGTCGCGCGTCGTGCCGTCGAGTGGTGGGTCGACCTGCATGCGGGCGGCGACACGCGTGCGAGCGCGGCCGCGCTCGCACGCTGGCGCGCCGAAGATCCGGCACACGACGCCGCGTGGCGTCATCTCGAAGCGATGCAGCAGCGTCTGGGCCGGCTCGCGGCCGGCGTCGACGCGCAGGCGGCGCG
>NZ_KV786556.1:0-710 GCF_001806955.1 Burkholderia sp. HMSC10F09 | reverse complement strand
GAAGTGGGAAGGCTAAAACAGTCAGGAGGTTGGCTTAGAAGCAGCCACCCTTTAAAGAAAGCGTAATAGCTCACTGATCGAGTCGTCCTGCGCGGAAGATGTAACGGGGCTAAGCCATATACCGAAGCTGCGGATGCGAGCTTGCTCGCATGGTAGGAGAGCGTTCCGTAAGCCTGCGAAGGTGCCTTGTAAAGGGTGCTGGAGGTATCGGAAGTGCGAATGCTGACATGAGTAGCGATAAAGGGGGTGAAAGGCCCCCTCGCCGTAAGCCCAAGGTTTCCTACGCAACGTTCATCGGCGTAGGGTGAGTCGGCCCCTAAGGCGAGGCAGAAATGCGTAGCTGATGGGAAGCAGGTCAATATTCCTGCACCGTCGTTAGATGCGATGGGGGGACGGATCGCGGAAGGTTGTCCGGGTGTTGGACGTCCCGGTCGCTGCATTGGAGAAGGCGCTTAGGCAAATCCGGGCGCGGAATTCAAGGGTGTGGCGCGAGCGACTTCGGTCGCGAAGCAATTGGAAGTGGTTCCAAGAAAAGCCTCTAAGCTTCAGTCTAACGATGACCGTACCGCAAACCGACACAGGTGGGCGAGATGAGTATTCTAAGGCGCTTGAGAGAACTCGGGAGAAGGAACTCGGCAAATTGGTACCGTAACTTCGGGATAAGGTACGCCCTTGTAGCTTGACTGGCCTGCGCCAGAAGGGTGAAGGGG
>NZ_KV786555.1:0-6020 GCF_001806955.1 Burkholderia sp. HMSC10F09 | reverse complement strand
GCGCGAGCGCCCGGCCCGATGCCGCTTCGGCGGCGCGCCGACGCAGTGGCCGCGCATGCGCTCGGCCCGCCCGAGTGCCGAGCGCCGCGCCGCTCAGATCGCCTGCTTCGCCTTCAGCGCCGCGATCCGCGCATCGTCGTAGCCGAGCATATCGCGCAGCACGTCGTCGGTGTGCGCGCCGAGCAGCGGCGGGGCGGTGCGCGCATCCGGCGGCGTCGCGCTCATCCGCACCGGATTGCGCACGAGCTTCACATCCGCGCCGCACGGATGCGGCAGCGCGACTTCCATGCCGCGCGCGACGACCTGCTCGTTCGCGAACACCTCGGCCAGATCGTTGATCGGCCCGCACGGCACGCCGGCCGCCTCGAGCGCGTCGATCCACGCCGTCTTGCTGCGCGTCTTCACCATCTCCGCGAGGATCGGCACCAGCGTGTCGCGATGGCGCACGCGCGCGGGATTGGTCGCGAAGCGTTCGTCGTCGGCGAGCTCCGGCCGCCCGCCGGCTTCGACGAACTTGCGGAACTGCCCGTCGTTGCCGACCGCGACGATGATCCAGCCGTCGCTCGTCTGGAACGTCTGGTACGGCACGATGTTCGGATGCGCGTTGCCCCAGCGCACGGGCGGCGTGCCGCTCGCGAGGAAGTTCGTGTTCATGTTCGCGAGCAGCGCGACCTGCACGTCGAGCAGCGCCATGTCGATGTACTGGCCAACGCCCGTGCGGTCGCGATGCGCGAGCGCGGCGAGCACCGCGATCGTCGAATAGAGGCCGGTCGCGAGATCGGCGATCGCGACGCCGGCCTTCTGCGGGCCGCCGCCCGGCACGCCGTCGCGCTCGCCCGTGATGCTCATGAAGCCGCCGATTCCCTGCACGATGAAGTCGTAGCCCGCGCGATGCGCGTACGGGCCGGTCTGGCCGAAGCCCGTCACCGAGCAGTAGACGAGATCGGGCTTCACGGCGCGCAGCGATGCATAGTCGAGCCCGTATTTCTTCAACTGCCCGACCTTGTAGTTCTCGAGCACGACGTCGCTCTGCGCGGCCAGCTCGCGCACGATCTGCTGGCCTTCGGGCGTCGCGATGTCGACCGTCACCGAGCGCTTGTTGCGGTTCGCCGCGAGATAGTAGGCGGCCTCGGCGGTGTCGGCGCCGTGCGCGTCCTTCAGGTAGGGCGGCCCCCAGTGGCGCGTGTCGTCGCCGGCGCCCGGGCGCTCGATCTTGATCACGTCGGCGCCGAAGTCGGCGAGCGTCTGCGCGCACCACGGGCCCGCGAGCACGCGGGTCAGGTCCAGCACGCGGATATGGCTCAGGGCACCCATCGTCGATTCGTCTCCTTTCATGGCGTGGCCTTGCGCGGCAAGGCGAATTGGCATGCCGAGCATCTTAAGGCGAATCGGCGCCGCCGGTGGCCCCGTGGGGCCGGCCGGAGCGCCGAGCCGCTTTGCCGGGAATCGCATTCAATCCCGTATAATCGATCGTTTCCGAACCATGCCGCCGCGCGTCCGCAACGGCCGCCGGCGTTTGAAGCCGTCTTAGCAGACTGTCCCCGCACGCCATGAAAGCTGCCGAAATCCGCGAGAAATTTCTCAAATTCTTCGAATCGAAGGGCCACACGATCGTCCGCTCGTCGAGCCTCGTGCCCGGTAACGATCCCACGCTGATGTTCACGAACTCGGGGATGGTCCAGTTCAAGGACGTCTTCCTCGGCACCGACCGGCGTCCGTACACGCGCGCGACGACGGCGCAGCGCAGCGTGCGCGCGGGCGGCAAGCACAACGACCTCGAGAACGTCGGCTACACCGCGCGGCACCATACGTTCTTCGAGATGCTCGGCAACTTCTCGTTCGGCGACTACTTCAAGCACGACGCGATCCGCTTCGCGTGGGAGCTGCTGACCACGGTCTACATGCTGCCGAAGGACAAGCTGTGGGTCACCGTGTACCAGGAAGACGACGAGGCGTACGACATCTGGGCGAAGGAAGTCGGCGTGCCGACCGAGCGCATCATCCGGATCGGCGACAACAAGGGCGCGCGCTACGCGTCCGACAATTTCTGGACGATGGGCGACACGGGCCCGTGCGGCCCGTGCACCGAGATCTTCTACGATCACGGCCCGGAGGTGTGGGGCGGGCCGCCGGGGTCGCCGGAAGAAGACGGCGATCGCTACATCGAAATCTGGAACCTCGTGTTCATGCAGTTCAACCGCGACGCGCAGGGCAACATGACGCGCCTGCCGAAGCCGTGTGTCGATACCGGCATGGGCCTCGAGCGTCTCGCCGCGGTGCTGCAGCACGTGCACAGCAACTATGAAATCGACCTGTTCCAGAACCTGATCAAGGCCGCCGCGCGCGTGACCGAAGTCGGCGATCTGAACAACAACTCGCTGAAGGTGATCGCCGATCACATCCGCGCCTGCGCGTTCCTGATCGTCGACGGCGTGATTCCGGGCAACGAAGGCCGCGGCTATGTGCTGCGCCGCATCGTGCGCCGCGCGATCCGCCACGGCTACAAGCTCGGGCGCAAGGGAGCGTTCTTCCACAAGCTGGTGGCCGATCTCGTCGCCGAAATGGGCGCCGCGTATCCGGAGCTGAAGGAAGCCGAGCAGCGCGTGACCGACGTGCTGCGTCAGGAAGAGGAGCGCTTCTTCGAAACGATCGAGCACGGCATGTCGATCCTCGAATCGGCGCTCGCCGATCTCGAGGCGAAGGGCGGCAAGGTGCTCGACGGCGAACTCGCGTTCAAGCTGCACGACACCTACGGCTTCCCGCTCGATCTGACGGCCGACGTCTGCCGCGAGCGCGGCGTGACGGTCGACGAGCCCGCGTTCGACGACGCGATGGCGCGCCAGCGCGAGCAGGCGCGCGCGGCCGGCAAGTTCAAGGCCGCGCAGGGCCTCGAATACACGGGCGCGAAGACGACGTTCCACGGCTACGAGGAGATTGCGTTCGACGACGCGAAGGTCGTCGCGCTGTACGTCGACGGCTCGGCCGTCACCGAAGTGAAGGCCGGTCAGGATGCGGTCGTCGTGCTCGATCACACGCCGTTCTACGCGGAATCGGGCGGCCAGGTCGGCGACCAGGGCGTGCTCGCGAACGCGTCGACGCGCTTTGCGGTCGCCGACACGCTGAAGGTGCAGGCCGACGTGATCGGCCACCACGGCACGCTCGAGCAGGGCACGCTGAAGGTCGGCGACGTGCTGCGCGCGGAGATCGACGCGCAGCGCCGCGCGCGCACGCAGCGCAACCACTCGGCGACGCACCTGATGCACAAGGCGCTGCGCGAAGTGCTCGGCTCGCACGTGCAGCAGAAGGGCTCGCTCGTCGACGCGGACAAAACGCGTTTCGACTTCGCGCACAACGCGCCGCTGACCGACGACGAAATCCGTCGCGTCGAGCAGATCGTCAACGACGAAATCCTGGCCAACGCGCCGGGCATCGTGCGCGTGATGCCGTACGACGAAGCGGTGAAGGGCGGCGCAATGGCGCTGTTCGGCGAGAAGTACGGCGACGAAGTGCGCGTGCTCGACCTCGGCTTCTCGCGCGAGCTCTGCGGCGGCACGCACGTGAGCCGCACCGGCGACATCGGCCTCTTCAAGATCGTGATGGAAGGCGGCGTCGCGGCCGGCATCCGCCGCGTCGAGGCGATCACCGGCGACAACGCCGTGCGCTACGTGCAGGAACTCGACGCGCGCGTGAACGAAGCGGCAGCCGCGCTGAAGGCGCAGCCCGCGGAGCTCACGCAGCGCATCGCGCAGGTGCAGGATCAGGTCAAGTCGCTGGAGAAGGAGCTCGCGGCGCTGAAGTCGAAGCTCGCGTCGAGCCAGGGCGACGAGCTCGCGCAGCAGGCCGTCGAAGTCGGCGGCGTGCACGTGCTGGCCGCGACGCTCGACGGCGCCGATGCGAAGACGCTGCGCGAGACGGTCGACAAGCTGAAGGACAAGCTGAAGAGCGCGGCGATCGTGCTCGCGGCGGTCGAGGGCGGCAAGGTCAGCCTGATCGCCGGCGTGACGGCCGAGGCGAGCAAGAAGGTCAAGGCCGGCGAGCTCGTGAACTTCGTCGCGCAGCAGGTCGGCGGCAAGGGCGGCGGCCGCCCCGACATGGCACAGGCCGGCGGCACCGAACCGGCGAACCTGCCGGCCGCGCTCGCCGGCGTGAAGGGCTGGGTCGAAGCACGGCTCTGATCGCCCGAGCGCGCGGCCGCGCGGCGCCCGCCGCGGGGCCGCGCTTCGCCGGCGTCACGCAAGCAAACGAAACGCCCCGATCGGCGCAGGCCGGTCGGGGCGTTCTGCATTCCGAGCCCGGCGAGCAGCGCGGCGCACCAACGGTGAACCGCCCGGCGAGTGTCGCTCGCGTTACGCCGCTATCGTGGCCGCACGTTTGTCGCCGTCGGCTGCGGTCGGCGCGGCATCGGTCAACGCGTCGCGCAACGCGGCGAGGGCAGCCGATTCATAGCCGTGCCGCCACGCGAGCAGCGTATCGATCGCGCCGAATCCGGCGATCGCGTGCTGCGCGACGTTGTCCGTCTCCGGCTGCAGGTCGAGCACCGAGCGCGGGGCGACCGCGATGCCGGCACCTGCCGCGACGCACGCGACGATCGCGTGATACGAGCCGAGCTCCAGCACGCGCGCGGGTTTCAGCCCGTATTCGGCATACCACTGCTCGACGTACTTCCGGTACGTACAGCCGCGTTCGAACGCGATCAGCGTCGGCAGGATCACGTCGCGCGGCGTGCGCACCGGCGGATGGCCGCGCGGCGTGAGCAGCACGAGTTCCTCGCGGAACACCGGCACGGTCTCGAACGTGTCGGGCAGCGTGTCGGGCGCGGGCGGCCGCGCGAACAGCGCGGCGTCGACGTCGAACTCGCGCACGCGGTCGATCAGCCAGCCCGTCGTGCCCGTGACGAGCTCGAGCGACACGTCCGGCCAGGCATGGTGATAGCGCGCGAGCACGGCCGGCAGCCGGCTCGCGGCCGTGCTTTCCATCGTGCCGAGCCGCAGCCGGCCGCGCGGCGTGTCCTCGCGCACCGCATCGCGCGCTTCGTCGGCCAGCGCAAGCAGCCGCTCCGCATACGGGAGCAACGTGCGGCCGGCCGGCGTCAGCACGAGCCGGCGGCCGTCGCGCACGAACAGCGCCGCGCCGAGTTCCTCCTCGAGCTGCTTGATGCGCGTGGTCACGTTCGACTGCACGCGGTTGAGCTTCGCGGCCGCGCGCGTCACGCCGTTCTCGCGCACGACCGCGCGGAAAATCGCCAGCGCCGCCAGATCCATGATTCTCTCCCTGCGATGGGTGGATTCTGAATTATTCATTTTTCGAGAATGATTGGTCAAGCTACGATGGCGTCATCCGATTTCCGTGTCGGCCGGCGTGTCGCGCCGGTCCATTGCGCCATGTCCCGTTCCGATGCACCGTCCGCCGCCGTCCACCCGCATGCGTCGCGTGACGCCGATCGCCGTGCGCGCGCGGCGGCGCTCGCCTGCATGGTCGGACTCGCGGTCGCGCTCGGCGTCGGCCGGTTCGCGTTCACGCCGCTGCTGCCGCTGATGCTCGCCGACGGCTCGCTCGGGCTCGAAGCCGGCAGCTGGCTCGCGTCGGCGAACTATGCGGGGTATTTCGTCGGCGCGGTCAGCTGCGCGGCGCTGCGCGTGCCGCCCGCGCGGATGGTGCGCGTCGGGCTCGCCGCCACGGTGCTGCTGACGGCCGCGATGGGCGTCGGTCATCTGCTGCCGGTCTGGCTCGCGGTGCGCTTCGTCGCCGGCGTCGTCAGCGCGTGGACGTTCGTGTTCGTGTCGCAGTGGGGGCTGCGGCGGCTCGCCGAGCTCCATGCGCCCGCGTGGAGCGGCGTCATCTATGCGGGGCCGGGCGCCGGCATCGTGCTGACCGGGCTGATCGGCAGCGCGCTCGCGGGCCATCGCGCGACGCTCGGCTGGCTCGGCTTCGCGGCGCTGTCGGCAGGGCTGTCCGCTGCGATCTGGCGCACTTTCGGCACCGCCTCGGCGGCCGCGCCGGCACCGGCCGCCGGCACGGCG
>NZ_KV786554.1:0-12008 GCF_001806955.1 Burkholderia sp. HMSC10F09 | reverse complement strand
TCGCCGCTCGCGCCGCCCACGCGGCCGTCGACGTGCCCGCCCGTCTCGAACGTCACGCGATAGCGCGCGCCCGGCCCGGCCACGGTGGCCGGCAGCGCGATCGGCATGCCGGCGTCGGCGGTGATCATGCGCGGCGGCGCCGCATCGGCATCGACGAGCGCGGCGAGGCTGTCCACGCGTTCGACCGGCGTGCCGCACGGCCAGCCGAGCGCGTCGACGAGCGCGAACAGCGCGTCGTCGTCGACGCGGCGCGGCACGCCGGCCGCGTCGGTCCAGTCGGTCTGCAGCCCCGCCGCCCGCGCGAGGGATGCGATCGGGATGTCGGTCGTCATGGCCGCGCGTGTCCGTTCGCGCGATGGTTCAGCGCATCGTGGTTGACCGCGCCGTCGCGCCACGCGATGCATGCGCGTGCAGGCAGGCGTGCGTCGACGAGCGCGTCGCGCGCACGCGGCGGCGTCTCGAACACGATCTTGCCGACCGGCAGTTCGGGCAGCGCCGTCGCGCGCGGCCCGAGGTTCAGCGCGAGCGTCAGCGTGCTGCCGTCGCCGAGCCGCCAGCGTGCAACAAGCGCGCGCGCCGTCTCGTCGTCGGCCAGCACGTCGACGCCGAGCGCGCGCGCACCCGGCAGATGCGGCGTGACGAGCGCGGCGCGCACGGTCAGCGCGCTGCGGTAGAAACGGCGCCACGCATCGGCATCGGGCCAGGTGTCGGGCCGTTCGTGCAGCGCCGAGCGCGCGAAGGTCGCCGGGTCGTTCGGATCCGGAATCGCGTCGCGATGCGCGGGATCGGCGAACGCCGGAAACGCGGCGAATTCGCGGCGGCGGCCCTCGCGTACGGCGTCGGCGAGCGCGCCGCGATAGTCGGTGAAGAACTGGAACGGCTGCGTGCTGCCGTCTTCTTCGCCCATGAACAGCAGCGGGATCTGCGGCGACAGCAGCAGCAGCGCGGTCAGCGCGCGCAGCGCGTCGTCGTTCGCGAGCGCGCGCAGCCGCTCGCCGAACGCGCGATTGCCGATCTGGTCGTGGTTCTGCAGGAACGACACGAACGCGGTCGGCGGCAGCTGCGCGCTCGGCTCGCCGCGCGGTGCGCCGTCGTGCAGCGGCGACGGTTCGCCCTGGTACGCGAATCCTTCGCCGAGCGTGCGCGCGAAATGACGCAGAGGCGCGTCCGCATACGCGCGGTAGTAGCCGTCGCGCTCGCCGGTCAACAGCACGTGCGCGCTGTTGTGGAAGTCGTCGTTCCACTGCGCGTCGAAGCGGTCCGGCCCGAGCAGGCTCGCGGTATTGCGTTCGTTCTCGAGCACCAGATGCACGTGGCGCTCGCCTGCGGCCGTGCGCACGCGCCGCGCGAGCTCGCGCAGCCACGCGTCGTCGTCGATCGCGTGCGCCGCGTCGATGCGTAGACCGTCGAACCGGTACTCGTCGATCCAGTACAGCGCGTTCTCGATGAAGAACGCGCTCGTCTGCGCGCGCGAGAAGTCGATCGCAGGCCCCCACGCGGTGTGCCGGTCGTCGCGGAAGAACGCGGGCGCATAGCGCGGCAGCAGGTTGCCGTCCGGGCCGAAGTGGTTGTACACGACGTCGAGGAACACCTGCAGCCCGAGCCCGTGCGCCGCGTCGATCAGCGATTTCAGTTCCTCGGGGCGGCCGTACGACGCATCGGGCGCGAACGGCAGCACGCCGTCGTAGCCCCAGTTGCGCGTGCCGGGAAACGCGTTGATCGGCATCAGCTCGATCGCGGTCACGCCGACCGATGCGATGTCGGGCAGGCGCCGCTCGACGTTCGCATAGCCGCCGCACGCACCGACGTGCAGCTCGTACAGCACGGTCTCGTGCCACGGCCGGCCGCGCCAGGCACCGTGCCGCCAGCGATACGCGGCGGGATCGACGACCTGGCTCGGGCCGTGCACGTCGGACGGCTGGAAGCGCGATGCGGGATCGGGGACGACGAGCTCGTCGTCGAGCCGATAGCGATAGAGCGCGCCCGCGCCGACCGGCGCGACGAGCTCGAACCAGCCGTCGCCGGCGGCCGTCATCTCGAGCGTTTGCGCGCCGTGCAGCTCGACCTGCGCGCGGCGGCTGGCAGGCGCCCACAGACGAAAGCGCGTATGGCCGGCGTCGAGGCAGGTCGCGCCGAACGACAACTCGAACGCATGCGTGGACGACGAAGCGGCGGAATGGGACGTCATGGCGTTTCCTTCGAAGACAGGTCGGTCGGCACGGGGGCGACCGCGATCACGGCCGCGTGCGCGGCGACCTCGAGGCCGTCGGCGGGCCAGTCGCGCGGGCCGCCGTCCGGCGTCGCGGTGTCGACCAGCACGCGATACGCAAGCGCGGGCGGCGGCGGCTTGAACGTGATCGTCTCGGCCGACGCGTTCAGCATCACGAGCAGCGCCTCGGTGCGGCCCGTGCGGCCGGTGCCGACGCGCCGCATCGTCAGCGCGCGGCGCTCGCGGTCCTGCCACGCGGGCACGCTGACCTCGTCGCCGTGCTCGTCGAACCACGCGATCTCGCGCATGCCGGGCGCGCCGTCGCGGTCGCCGGACGGAAAGCGCGGCGTCGACATCACCGGATACATGCGCCGCAGCGCGGCGAGCCGCGACACGAAGCGCGTCATCTGCACGGCCTCCGGCTGCTGCGCGGCTTCCCAGTCGAGCCACGACAGCTCGTTGTCCTGGCAGTACGCGTTGTTGTTGCCGTGCTGCGTGCGGCCGAATTCGTCGCCGGCCACGAGCATCGGCGTGCCGAGCGCGGTAAACAACGTCGCGAGCATCGAGCGCGCGACGCGGCCGCGCACGTCGCGGATCGCCGGATCGTCGGTCGGCCCCTCGACGCCCCAGTTCGCGCTGCAGTTGTCGTCGCGGCCGTCGCGGTTGCCTTCGCCGTTCGCTTCGTTGTGCTTGCCCGCATACGAGACGACGTCGGCGAGCGTGAAGCCGTCGTGCGCGGTGACGAAGTTGATCGACGCCCACGTGCGGCGCCGCTGATGGTTGAACAGGTCGGCCGAGCCCGCGAGCCGCGCGGCCAGCTCGGGGCGCTGGCCCGCGTCGCCGCGCCAGTAGCGCCGCACGGTGTCGCGAAAGCGGTCGTTCCATTCGGCGAAGCCGGGCGGATGGCGGCCGAGCTGATAGCCGCCCGGGCCGACGTCCCACGGCTCGGTGATCAGCTTGCGCTGCGCGAGCACGGGGTCCTGCCGCAGCGCATCGAAGAAGCCCGCGCCGGGATCGAAGCCGTGATCCTCGCGGCCGAGCGTCACGCCGAGATCGAAGCGAAAGCCGTCGATGTTGAACGCGGTCGCCCAGTAGCGCAGCGAGTCCATCACCATCTGCAGCACGCGCGGATGCGACAGGTTCAGCGTATTGCCGCAGCCGGTCTCGTCGACGTGATAGCGCCGGTCGTCGGGCACGAGCCGGTAGTAGCTCGCGTTGTCGAGGCCGCGCCAGGACAGCGTCGGCCCGAGCTGGTTGCCTTCGCAGGTGTGGTTGTACACGACGTCGAGCACGACCTCGATGCCGGCCGCGTGCAGCTGACGGATCGCGATGCGCATCTCGTCGAGCCGCCGCGTCGACAGATACGACGGCTCGGGCGCGAAGAACGCCGCCGTGTCGTAGCCCCAGTAGTTGCGCAGTCCGCGGTTCAGCAGTTCGCGCTGCTGCAGGAACGCATGCACGGGCAGCAGCTCGACCGTCGTCACGCCGAGCGCGAGCAGGTGATCGACGAAGGCCGGATGCGCGAGCGCCGCGAACGTGCCGCGCTCCGGCGCGCGCAGCCCCGGCCGGCGCATCGACGCGCCGCGCACGTGCGTCTCGTAGATGACGGTGCTGCGCCACGGCACGCACGGGCGCCGGTCGTTGCTCCAGTCGAACGCCTCGTCGACGACGATGCACTTCGGCATCGCGGGCGCCGAGTCGCGCCGGTCCATCGACAGGTCGCCGCGATTCGAATGCACGCGATAGCCGAACAGCGCGTCGGACCAGCGGAAATGGCCGAGCAGCTTGCGCGCGTACGGATCGATCAGCAGCTTGGTCGGATTGAAGCGATGGCCGGCCTGCGGCTGATACGGACCGTCCGCGCGAAAACCGTACACGGTGCCCGGATGCGCGCCGGGCAGGTAGCCGTGCCACACCTCGTCCGTGCATTCGGGCAGGTCGAGGCGCGCGAGCTCCTTGCGGCCGGTCGAATCGAAGATGCAGAGCTGGATCCGGTGTGCGTGCGCGGAAAACACCGCGAAGTTCGTCCCGAGGCCGTCCCAGGTCGCGCCGAGCGGATAGCTGCGGCCGGGTTCCAGGCGAGGGGGCAGGGCGGTCGGCATGGGGGGAGTCTCCGTGTCGAGGGCGCCGTCGGTCATGCCGGAGTGAGCCATAGCGTGGCGAGCGGCGGCAGCCGTAGCGTTGCCGACCACGCTTCGCCGTGCGCGGGCACATCCTCCGCCCACACGGCGCCGTCGTTGCCGGCGTTGGTGCCGCCGTAGACGGCGGCGTCGGTATTCATCAGTTCGCGCCACGCGCCGGGCGCCGGTAGCCCGACGCGATAGCCGGTGCGCGGCACGGGCGTGAAGTTGCAGACGGCGACGACGGTGTGCCCCGCATCGTCGCGGCGCGCGAACGCGAACACGCTGTTGTCGCGGTCGTCGCCGATCAGCCAGGCGAAGCCGGCCGCATCGCAGTCGAGCGCGTGCAGCGCGGGCTGCGCCGCGTAGGTGCGGTTCAGGTCGCGCACGAGCCGCTGCACGCCGCGATGTGCGGGCGCGTCGAGCAGATCCCAGTGCGGCGTGCCGTCGTGCGCGAACTCGGCCCACTGCGCGAGTTCGCTGCCCATGAACAGCAGCTTCTTGCCCGGATGCGCCCACATGAAGCCGAAGTACGCGCGCAGCGTCGCGAGCCGCTGCCAGGCGTCGCCGGGCATTTTCGACGCGAGCGAGCCTTTGCCGTGCACGACCTCGTCGTGCGAGAGCGGCAGCACGAAGCGCTCGGAGAACGCATAGACGAGCCCGAACGTCATGCGGTCGTGGTGATAGCGGCGATGCACGGGATCCTCGTGCAGATACGCGAGCGTGTCGTGCATCCAGCCCATGTTCCACTTGAAGTCGAAGCCGAGCCCGCCGTCGCGCGTCGACGCGGTGACGCCCGGCCACGCGGTCGACTCCTCGGCGACCGTGACGACGCCCGGCGGCGCATCGTCGCCGTGCAGCGTGTCGTTCAGTGCGCGCAGGAATGCGACCGATTCGAGGTTCTCGCGGCCGCCGTAGATGTTCGGCACCCACTCGCCGGCCGCGCGCGAGTAGTCGCGATACAGCATCGACGCGACGGCGTCGACGCGGATGCCGTCGACGTGATAGCGGCGCGCCCATGCGAGCGCCGACGCGATCAGGAACGCGCCGACCTCGTTGCGGCCGACGTTGAACACGCAGGTGTGCCAGTCGGGATGCATGCCTTCGCGCGGGTCGGCATGCTCGTACAGCGCGCTGCCGTCGAACTGCGCGAGCCCGTGCGGATCGTCGGGGAAGTGCGCGGGCACCCAGTCGACGAGCACGCCGATGCCGGCCGCATGCGCGCGATCGACGAAGCGCGCGAAGCCGTCGGGCGGCCCGAAGCGCGCGGACGGCGCGAACTGCGCGAGCGGCTGATAGCCCCACGAGCCGCCGAACGGATATTCGGCGATCGGCATGAATTCGACGTGCGTGAAGCCCATGCCGCGCACGTACGGAATCAGCCGCTCGGCGAGCTCGTCCCAGGTCGCGTTGCGGTCCATCTGCTCGGGATAGCGCTGCCACGATTCCGGATGCACCTCGTAGATCGACCACGGCCGCCGATAGCGGTCGCCGTGCGCGCGCGCCTGCAGCCACGCGTGGTCGTGCCAGGCGAAATCGTCGACCGCGCCGGTATCGGCGACGATCGAGGCGGTACGCGGCGGCGCCTCGGTCGCGCGGGCGCACGGGTCGGCCTTGTGCGGCAGCACGCGCCCGTCGGCCGCGCGCAGCTCGTACTTGTAGCGCTCGCCCGCGCCGATCCCCGGCACGAACAGCTCCCACACGCCCCACGGCAGCCGCAGCCGCATCGGATGACGGCGGCCGTCCCACGCGTTGAAGTCGCCGACGACCGATACGCGTTGCGCATTCGGCGCCCAGACCGCGAAGCGCACGCCGTCGACGCCGTCGATGCAGGTGGGCACCGCGCCGAGGCAGTCGAGCACCGCGGACGGGTTGCCGGCCGCGAAGCGCGCGAGCGCCGCGTCGTCGAGCAGCAGCCCGAACGCGTAAGGGTCGTCGATCACGTGCCGCGCGCCCGGCCATTCGACCGCGAGCCGATAGCGGCCGTTGTGCGCCAGCGTGCCGGCGAAGCAGCCCGCGTCGTCGACGCGCGCGAGCGTGCCAAGTTCGGCGCCGTCCGGCGCCAGCACGCGCACGTGCTGCGCGCCGGGCAGCAGCGCGCGCACGATCGTGCCGCCGTCGTGCGCATGCGGCCCGAGGCAGGCGAACGGATCGGGATGGCGGGCGCCGAGCAGCGCGTCGATGTCGGCGCGGTCGAACAGCGCGTCGGTCATGACTCGTCTCCGTCTTCGGCGCCGCGATGTTCGAGCAGCCGCTCGACAAGCGCCGCGAGGCCGCCGACCGGCACGCAGAGCCAGTCGGGACGGTTCGCGGCCTCGTAGCAGAGCTCGTACGACGCCTTGTCGATGAGGAACAGCGCGAGCAGCCGGTCGGTGTAGCGCGGATCGACGAAGCGCACCGGCGCATGCTCGGCGGCTGCGCGATAGCAGTCGACGAACGCGTCGGCGGCCGCGCGGCCGAAGCGCTCGAACAGCGCGCGCTTGCGGTCGGCGGCCTGCGGCGGCGCTTTCTCGATCGCGAACTGTCCGGTCGCGCTCACGTACGACAGCGAGCGCAGGAAGCCGGCCACGTCGCGCAGCGGGTGCGACTTTGCACGGCGTCGCTCGAGCGCGCGCGCGGGCTCGCCTTCGAAGTCGATCAGCAGCGCGTCGCCCTGCACGTCGAGCACCTGCCCGAGATGGAAGTCGCCGTGGATGCGCGTGCAGTGCGCGTCGAGCGTGCGCGGCACGAGTTCGCCGAGCGCGCGCACGGCCGCGTCGCGCGACGCGAGCAGCCGTTCGGCGGCCGCGCGCGTGTCGGCGTCGAGGCCGTCGAGCCGCGTGCCGAGACAGTCGAGCGCCTGCTCGAACGACGCGATCGCGTCGGCGCACCAGCCGTCGACATGCTCGGGCGTCGCGCGCTCGGGCGCGAACGCCGGATCGTCGGACGGCTGCGCGAGCGCGACGTGCAGCTCGCCGAGCCGCTTGCCGACGACACCGGCGAACGCCGCATAGCCGAGCAGCGCGTCCGTCTCGGCGTCGGGCTCGGTCGTGTCGGCGTCGTCGGCGGCCGGCAGCGCGAGCTCGTCGACCGCGCGTTTCAGGAAGTCGAACGAACGCGTCCACGCATCGCCCTGGTTGTCGACGAAGCGCTGCAGGATCGCGACCGTATGCGGGCGCCCGTCCGGATCGACGTGCACGACTTCGCCGGCGAGCGCGGCGGTGTTCTGGTAGCCGATGCGCGTCAGATGCCGGCTCATCTCCGCTTCGGGATGCACGCCGTGCGCGACCTTGCGCACGAGCTTCAGCACGATCGCCTCGCCGATCACGAGCGAGCTGTTGCTCTGCTCGGCCGCGAGCCAGCGCACTTCGGCTTCGTCGCCGGGGTCGAGCGACGCCAGCGCGGCCTCGGGCAGGAACGCGAGATGGCCGCCGTCGGACGTCGGCACCGTCGCGCCCGCGCGCAGCTTGCGCAGCATCCCGTGCGCGAACGCGGGCAGCGCGAACGCGTCGGTCAGATAGCCCACCGTATGGCCGCGCCGCACGCGCGCGAGCGCGAGCTGCGCGAACAGCGGGCCGGAGGTCTCGCCGCCCCACGCGACCGCGAGCGGCACGACGTAGCGCTCCGCGTGGCTGTCGCCGCGCACCGTCACGCAGGCTTCCGCGTACTGGAACGATTCGCCCGGAATCGGCGTGACGACGTTCAGGCGCGCGTCGGCGATCGTGCGGTCCTTCGACGCGAACCAGCGCCGCCGCGTGAGCCACGACGCGAGCGCGTCGTGCGCGAGCGTGTGCAGCTGCGCGACGTCGGGCCGCGTGTCGCCGCGCCGCATCACGAGCGTCACGTATTCGGGCAGCGGTTCCGCATGCGGCTGCCGCCACGCCGGCTCGCGGCCGTGCGCCGACAGCACGAACCAGAGGAAGCCGTACGGCGGAAAGGTGAGCAGATACGGGAGCTGGCCGACGGGCGGGAACGGCGAGTCCGAGGTCATCTCGATCGGCACGCGCCCCGCGAATTCGGACAGGTCGAGTTCGACCGCCTGCGACGCGCGCGACAGGTTCGCGACACAGAGCACCGGGTCGTGCCCGTCGAGTTCGCGCAGATAGGCGAGCACCTTGCGGTTCTCCGGGCGCAGGAAGCGGATCGATCCACGGCCGAACACCTGCGTCGCACGCCGTGTCGCGAGGATGCGCCGCGTCCAGTTCAGCAGCGAGTGCGGGTCGCGCGTCTGCGCTTCGACGTTGATCGCGTCGTAGCCGTACAGCGAACCCATGACGGGCGGCAGCACGAGCAGTTCCGGGTCGGCGCGCGAGAAGCCGCCGTTGCGGTCCGACGACCACTGCATCGGCGTGCGCACGCCGTCGCGGTCGCCGAGATGGATGTTGTCGCCCATGCCGATCTCGTCGCCGTAGTAGATGACGGGCGTGCCGGGCATCGACAGCAGCAGCGAATTGATCAGCTCGATGCGGCGCCGGTCGCGCTCCATCAGCGGCGCGAGCCGGCGCCGGATCCCGAGGTTCAGCCGCGCGCGGCGGTCGCTCGCGTAGGTCTGCCACAGCAGGTCGCGCTCGGAATCGGTGACCATCTCGAGCGTGAGTTCGTCGTGATTGCGCAGGAACACCGCCCACTGGTTGCTCGGCGCGAGCGCCGGCGTCTGCCGCATGATGTCGATGATCGGAAAGCGGTCCTCGCTCGCGATCGACATGTAGATGCGCGGCATCAGCGGAAAGTGGAACGCCATGTGGCATTCGTCCTCGTTGCCGAAGTATTCCTGCACGTCCTCCGGCCACTGGTTCGCTTCGGCGAGGAGCATCCGGTTCGGATACTCGGCGTCGATCGTCGCGCGGATCCGCTTCAGGATCGCGTGCGTCTCCGGCAGATTCTCGTTGTTCGTGCCTTCGCGCTCGACGAGATACGGCACCGCGTCGAGGCGCAGCCCGTCGATGCCGAGGTCGAGCCAGAAGCGCATGACCTGCAGCACCTCGCGCACGACCGCCGGATTGTCGAAATTCAGGTCCGGCTGATGCGAGTAGAAGCGGTGCCAGTAGTACTGGCCCGCGACCGGATCGTGCGTCCAGTTCGACGTCTCGGTGTCGAGAAAGATGATGCGCGTGCCGGCGTATTTCGTGTCGGTGTCGGACCACACGTAATAGTTGCGGTACATCGAGCCCGGCTTCGCGCGCCGCGCGCGCTGGAACCACGGATGCTGGTCCGACGTATGGTTGATCACGAGCTCGGTGATGACGCGAATGCCGCGCGCATGCGCTTCGCGGATGAAGCGGCGCACGTCGGCGAGCGTGCCGTAGTCGGGATGCACGTCGCGATAGTCGGAGATGTCGTAGCCGTCGTCGCGGCGCGGCGACGGATAGAACGGCAGCAGCCAGATCGCGTCGACGCCGAGTTCCGCGATGTAGTCGAGCTTCGCGATCAGCCCGGGGAAGTCGCCGATGCCGTCGTTGTTCGAGTCGAAGAACGACTTCACGTGCACCTGGTAGATGATCGCGTCCTTGTACCACAGCGGATCGTCCGCGCAGAGCGCGGGCGCGGGCCGGCGCACGCGGCGCTGGCGCGGCGAGCCGGCGCGCGGATGCGACGCGAACTGCGCGCGCCGCACGTCGTCGAGGGAATCTTCGCGTTTCATCTTCCATGTCCTCCCGACGAGCGACGGTCGTCGTCCGTGGCGGGTCTGCTTGCCCGCGCCGCGCCGGCGGCGGGCGCCAGTCGCCAGATCGTGTAAGGCCGCACGTGCGGGTCGAGCGACACGTATTGCCGATGGCCGCGCCACGTCGTCGGATGCGCGGCATCGTGCTCGTGCGCGTCGAGCGGTTCGCCTTCGACGAGCCCGAGGCCGCGCCACAGCGCGCCGTCGAGCGTGAAGTTCGCGGCCTGCGGGTGCCACGGATCGAGGCTGATCGCGACGACGACCACGCTGTCGAACGCGGGCGTCGCCTTCATGAACACGAGCACCGCGTCGTTGTCGGCGTCGACGAACGTGATGCCGAGATGCGTCTGCAGCGCGCGGTTGTCGCGCCGCGCGCGGTTCAGCCGCGCGATCTCGGCGCCGATGTGCGCGGCCTTGCTCCAGTCGCGCGCGCGCAGTTCGTACTTCTCCGCGTCCGCGTATTCCTCGCTGTTCGGCAGCGGCGCCGATTCGCCGAGCTCGAATCCCGAATACATGCCCCATGCGCCGGACAGCGTCGCCGCGAGCGCCGCACGGATGACGAACTGCGTACGCGGCGCGTTCTGCAGGTGGCGCGGATTGATGTCCGGCGTGTTCACGAAGAAGTTCGGCCGGAAGTACTCGCGTGCGGGGCCTTGCGTCAGTTCGGTCAGATACTCGATGAATTCGCGCTTCGATTCGCGCCACGTGAAGTAGGTGTACGACTGCGAGAAGCCGAGCTTCGCGAGGCGGCCCATCATTCCGGGGCGCGTGAACGCCTCGGACAGGAACACGACGTCCGGATGGCGGCCGCGAATGTCGGCGATCATCCACGCCCAGAACGGCAGCGGCTTCGTATGCGGATTGTCGACGCGGAAGATCCGCACGCCCGCGTCGATCCAGAACTGCACGACGTCGCGCAGCGCGAGCCACAGGCCGGGCAGCGCATCGGGCGCATAGAAGTCGGGGTTCACGATGTCCTGATAGCGCTTCGGCGGATTCTCCGCATAGCGCAGCGAGCCGTCCGGACGCCATGCGAACCAGCCGGGGTGCGCCTTGAGCCACGGATGATCGGGCGAGCACTGGATCGCGAAGTCGAGCGCGATCTCGAGCCCGTGGTCGCGCGCCGCGTCGATCAGCCGGCGGAACGAATCGAGCGTGCCGAGCTGCGGGTGCACGGCCGTGTGGCCGCCGTCGGGCGAGCCGATCGCGTACGGGCTGCCGACGTCGTCGGGTGCGGCCTGCAGGCTGTTGTTGCGCCCCTTGCGCGCGGTCGTGCCGATCGGATGGATCGGCGGGAAATACAGCACGTCGAAGCCCATGTCGCGAATGCGCGGCAGGTGCGCGATCACGTCGTCGAAGGTGCCGTGCCGATCCGGATCGTTGCTCGCCGAACGCGGGAACATCTCGTACCAACTCGAGAAGCACGCGGCGCGGCGGTCGACGTCGACCGGATAGACGGTATCGTCGTGCGTGACGAAGGGCCGGTAGCGCAGCGCGGCGACCGCATCGGCGAGCGCGGGCGCGCCGAGCAGCGCGAGCCGGTCCTCCGGCGACGCGCGCTTGAATTCCTTCGTCAGCTGCTCGATGCGCGCGCGCGCCTGCGGATCGACCGGATCGGCGAGCTTCGCGGCGGTCGCGAGCAGCAGCTGCGCCTCGCGCAGTTCGAGCGACACGTCCTGGCCGGCCGCACGCTTTTTCGCGACGTCGTCGACGAGCGACGCCCAGTCGTCGCGCCACGCGATCACGCGGAATTCGTGACGGCCGAGCCGGTCGAGCGTCACCTGCGCGCGCCAGCGATCGTTCGGCTCGGCGACGAACGGCACCTCGCGCCAGTCGCTTTCGCCGGCCGCGCGCCACGCGAGCACGGCCGCGAGATGCGCATGGCCGTCCGAGAAGATCGACGCGCGCACGACGAGCGTCTCGCCGACCACGCGCTTGACCGCAAAGCGTCCGCCGTCGACGGCCGGCTCGACGCGCTCGATCGCGATCCGGTCGGCGCCGAGCGCGGCCGATCATCCGTGGCTCAAGGCGCACCCCG
>NZ_KV786553.1:0-45207 GCF_001806955.1 Burkholderia sp. HMSC10F09 | reverse complement strand
CGCGTCGCGGCGGTGGCCGATGCCGGTGCGTCGGCGGCCGCGGGCGGCTGCGACCACGCGATCGTGCGCTCGTTGCCGCCGAGCGCGACCTTCGTCGTGCCGGCGACGGGCGCGCTCTCGTACGTGCGCGAGAAGCGTTCGACGGCCAGCAGGCCGAGCGCGTTCGACGTCGTCGTCTGCCATGCGCCCTGACGTTGCAGCGCGAGCAGGCCGGCGGTCACGCGCGGCATCTCGTCCTTCCACGCCGGATCGCCCGCGAATTCGAGCGCGAGGCGTGCGGCGTTGGTCTCGTTGCTCGTCATCAGCCACCACAGATCGTCGTCGCGCGCCGTCGAGAACACGAGCTGCGTGCCCTGATAGGTGAGGCGCGCGCGCAGGATCTGCTCGACCTGCGCGCGTTTCTCGTCGCGCTGCGCAATGTCCTTCACGCGCGTGAGGATCGCGTGATAGTCGATCAGCGCGGACGTCGGCCACTGGTTCGGGGCGATCTCGATCGATCCGAGCATGCGGGCTTGCGCGGCGCCGTAGCGCGACAGCGCCTCGATCGCCGCGAGCTTGCGCAGGTCGCGGTCCTGGCGCGGCGCCCAGCTGTTGCGCTCGATGCGTCCGTCGACGAAGCGCGCGAGCCCGGCCTCGAGCTGCGTGCGCAGGTCTTCCGGCAGCGCGAAGCGCGGATCGAGCCGGCCGGCTTCGTCGGATACGACGAGCAGATAGGACGACAGCGTGGGGCTGCCCGAGTGCGCGTCGTCGGACGCCGGCGGGAAGTAGCTTGCGAGCCCGTCGCCGTCGAGATAGACGGGCATGCGCGCGACCAGCGCCTGCCATTGCGCGGCATCGCGCAGGCCGATCGCGCGCGAGGTTTGCTGCTCGAGGCAGCGGTACGGATAGCGCTCGAACCAGCGCCGCACGCCGGGCAGGCCGTCCGCGAGCTTCGACTGCAGCGACACCGCGATGCCGCCGCGCGGCGCACCCTGCGCATTGGCGACGGCGCCGGCCGGCGCCGAAACGGGCACCGTCAGCGTGCCGTCGACCTGCGCGAGCGTCGCCTGCTGCACGGTCACCGGCAACGCGGGCACGACCTTCTGCGCGACGGCCAGCGCATCGGACGCGCGCTTGCCGCCTTGCTCGGCCGCTTCGATGCGCCAGTTCAGCGCGCCCGTCGCGTCGAGCGCCTGCTCGGGCACGGTGACGGTCCAGCCGATCTCGGCGGCGGCGTTCGCCGCGATCGAGACCGTCTGCGGTGCGAGGTCGAGCCCCGTCACGCGCGGCGTCACGACGACCTGCATCGCGCGGTCCGTCGTATTGCGCAGCGTGATCTGCGCGCGGAACGCATCGCCTTCGCGCACGAGCGGCGGCAGCCCGGAGATCAGCTGCAGATCCTGCGTGCTGCGGATCGACGTGCTGCCCGTGCCGAAGCGATCGGCGCCGACGGCCGCGATCGCGACGATGCGAAAGCGCGTGAGCGCATCGTTCAGCGGCACGTTGACGGTTGCGCTGCCGTTCGCGTCGAGCGTCACGCGCGGGTTCCACAGCAGCAGCGTGTCGAACAGTTCGCGCGTCGGTGCGCTGCCGCCTCCGCCGCCCGCCGGCACGGCCTTGCGCCCGAAGTGCCGGCGGCCGACGATTTCCATCTGCGCGGTCGCGGTCTCGATGCCGTATGCGCGACGCCGCAGCATCGCGTCGAGCAGATCCCAGCTCGCGTTCGGCATCAGTTCGAGCAGCGCCTCGTCGACGGCCGCGACGGCGATCTGCGTGCCGGCCGGCGCCGGCTGCCCGTTCGGCAGCGTGACCTTGACCTGTGCGCGTGCGGTGCTGCGCACCGTATAGCGCGTCGCGTCGGTCGTCACGGTGACGCCGAGCCGGTGCACGCCGGTGCCGACCTTGATCTCGCCGAGACCGTAGCGGAACGCGGGTTTCGACAGATCGACGAACGCGGTCGGCGCCTCGTAGTGGCGGCCTTCGCGCCAGAACGCGCGCGCCCATTCGACCGGCGCCTTCCAGCCCCACGTGAAGAACGAATACCACGGCACCTCGCGAATCCGGCCGCGCAGCGCGAGCACCGACACGTAGACGTTCGGCCCCCAGCTTGCGTCGACCTTCAGGTCGACCGTCGGATTCTTGCCGTTCAGCTCGACGACGTGCGTTTCCATCACGCCGCCGCGTTCGACCGCGACGAGCGCGGTCGCGTAGCGGAACGGCATGCGCACCTGGAAGCGCGCGGTCTCGCCGGGCTCGTACGCGGTTTTCTCCGGGATCACGTCGATGCGGTCGGTGTTGTCGCCGCCGAACCAGAGTTCGTCCTCGCGCGTGACCCATACCGACGTCGAGGCGTTCGACGTGCGGCCGTCGCCGTCCTTCGCGACGGCGATCAGCTGCACGTTGCCGGCCTGTTCGAGCGTCGCGTCGCAGGCCATGCGGCCCTTGTCGTCGGTCTTGCCCGAGCACAGCACGCCGAGATCGCGCGTGTCGCTCTTGTTGTCGTACGCGTAGAAGCCGCCGACCATCCGCTTGCGCGACGAGGTCGTGATCCGTGCGACGCCCTTGATCTCGATCGGCACCGATGCGCGCGGCTTGCCCTGCAAGTCGACCGCGAGCGCCTGCACCGGCACGCGCTGGCCGACCGACACCCAGCGGCCGGCCTTGATCCCGGCCACCACCGCGGCGGGCCACAGCATCGTGTCGCCGCGGATCGTCTGCACTTCGCCGTTCGGGTCGGCGAAGGTCGCTTCGAGCGCAATGCGCTTCGGCGCGTCGATCGCGGGCAGCCCCTTCAGCGTGATCGCGCCGGCACCGTTGCGGTCGAGCGTCAGCGGCAGCTTGTCGGCGATCAGCTTCGTCGCGTCGGGATCGCCGTTCGCGGACGATCGGTCGTCGTCGTCCTGTTCGTCGTCGTCGGCCATGCCGTCGCCGGTGTCGGGACGATACGGCGTGAAGCTGAAATCCTCGAAGCGGTCGGCGAACGGCGGCGAGGCCCATTTCATCAGCGCCGACACCTGCACCGGCAGGTTCGATGCGCCGCCGCCCGACACGTAGTCGATCTGCACCGCGAGCGGCGCTTCCTTCGCGGCGACGAGCGGGCTCGTCTGCGCATCGCGCGCGCCGATCGTGCCTTTCAGCACCGGCAGCCGGAACGCTTCGACGCGGAAGCTGCCGCTGTAGATGCTGCTGGTCGGCGCATCGTCCGGGCCGTCTTCGAGCTCGACGCTGTATTCGCCGAGCTTCGCGGCGGCCGGCAATGCGAACTGCGTGTCCGCGCTATGGTCGGCGGCCCACGTGAGCGGCAGCTTGTAGGTCTGGCCGCTGCCGAGATGGCGGATCGTCACGCGCGTCGGATACTGCGACGGGAACGCGAGGCTCTGCAGCGTCTCAGTGCGCACGAAATGCTTCATCGAGACGGTTTCGCCCGCGCGCAGCAGCGTGCGGTCGAACACCGTGTGCGCGCGCACGGTCGGCGCATGGTCGGTGTCGGTCGGCACGTTGAAGCGCCATGCCTCGATCCCGCGGTTCCAGTTCGAGCTGACGAAGGCCATGTCGCGGCCCGTCTTCGGATCGTCGACGCGCGCCGACACGAAGTAGTCGTTGAAGGTCTCCGACGAGCGGCATTCACGCTTGGGCTCGAACGGCCCGTCGATCTTCAGCAGGCCTTGCGCGTCGGTCTTGCCGGCCGCGATCTCGTCGCCGTTGCAGTCGGACACGCGGATCTGCGCGTTCGGCACCGGCTTGCCCTTGTCGAGCGTCGTGACCCAGACGAGGTTGTTGTCGCGGCCTTGTTTCAGATGCACGCCGAGGTTGGTGACGAGCACGGCGGTGCGCACGTACATCGTCGACGGCTTCGCGAGCAGCGAGCGGCCGAGCGCCGGCGACGCGAGTTCGAGCACGTAGAAGCCCGGCTTGTCGATCGGCACGCCGACGACCTCGAACGGGCGCAGCGTCTTCGGGTCGGCCTTCGGCAGCGTGAGCGTCTGCACGCCGCGCTCGCCGCCGAGCAGCGACAGCGAGCGCACGTCGATGCGGCGATCCTTCGGCGCCGGCATTCGCTCGCCGGCCGCGAGCGGCACGTAGACAGGGTGCTGGCCCTTGCGCGTCAGCAGGCCGGGCATCCGTTCGTCGATCGCGCCGGCCGTCATCGCCCAGTTGTCGAAACGCTCGACGTTGCGCATCCATTCGCGGATCGCCGTGTCGTCGTCGACCTTCAGGTTCGAGAATTGCGCATCGCCGGCGTTCAGGCCCGCGACGTGCAGATCGGCTTCGACGTTGCGCAGCGTGACGGGCACGAGTGCCGGCGTATCGGGCTCGGCGAAACGCTCGACGATGCCGAACGTGCCCGACGAAAACTTCGCGAGCGGCGGCATCGGCGCGGTGCGTGTCGCAAGCGGGAACAGGTCCGCGTTCGCGAGCGGGCGGTCCGTCACGTCGTGCAGCCGCGTCGGCAGCTCGATCGTCAGCGCGGCCTGCGCGGGCAACGGCGCGGCGAACGTGACGGTCGTCACTTCGTCGCTGCGGTCGTCGGCCGCGAAGGTCGGCGACAGTGCGCCGTCCGGCCCGCGCAGCCGAATCGCTTCCGCGTCCTTGCGCGCGATCGGCGCATTGAAGGTCAGCGTCAGCGGACGCAGCGGCGTGCACGGCGCGTTCGCGTTCTCGCGCTCGCACGAAAAGCTCGCGGCGAACGGCGCACGCACGGTGAAGTCGAAGCGCCGCTCCGTCTCGTTCGCGATGCCGCTCGGGCTCGCGACACCCTTGCCGTACACGAGCTGCATCTTCGCGCTGGCCGGCAGCGCCTGCGCGCATTGCAGCGTCAGTACGCGCGCGGCATCGCGCTTCCAGCCGAAGTGGTCGAGCAGCGCGGCGCGCGTCGCGCCGTCCGCGGCGGCGACGGGGATCCGGTTGCCGATGCCGGCCGCTTCGCACCAGATGTTCGCGAGTGCCGAGCGCTCGTCGGCAGGGCCGTTCAGCTTCAGCACGAACACCTGCCGCTCCTCGATCTCGCGCGCGCCGGGCCGTACCGATACCGGGAACGGTCCGCCCGTTTGAAACGCGAAGCGATGCGGGCCGCCGACCGCGTTGCCCGCGACCGAACGCAGCGTGTCGTTCAGTGCGACCGCGCACCGAACGCCGGGCGGCAGGTCGTTTTCGAAATCGTAGACCCACGTCTTGTCGTCGAGCCAATGGCCCTGGCCGCGCGCGGCGGCCGCGTCGGTGCAGCTCACGCGCGCGGGATGGGGCGCGGACGCCGAGCCGAACGCGACCATCGCTTCGTCGAACTTGACGACGGCCTGCCGGACTTCGGTGACGGTGCCTTGCGGCGAGACGCTGACGGTGCGCGCCGCGCCCGCATGCAGCGACAGCGCCGCGGCGCCGGCGAGCGCCGCGAGTGCGCCTGCCTGCCAGAGACGACGAGCGCGATCGGGATGATGGATTCGCTCAGGTTTGTTATCGTGTTTGCGTTGCTTCATCGCTCGATGCCCTCGGAGGGAAGCTTTCTGTTTGATTGCACGCGATTCTAACCGAGCGTCTGTGAGGCGGAACGCGACATGCTTCGTGTCGCACACGTGTCGCGCCGACGACACAAAAATGCAGCGAAATGGCGATCGTTACGAATGGCGACACATTGAATGGACTATAAAACCATTGTCCGTTCCGGAATGTGCGCGTACATTTCAGGTCCGCGCCGATTTTTGAGAAATATCAAGCGTGGTTTTCCCGAATCCGGTGTTCGAGAGAAGGAAACATGCACAACGACAACACTCCCCACTCGCGTCGCCACGGCGACGCAGCCGCATCAGGCATCACGCGGCGTCAATGGTTGCAAGGCGCGCTGGCGCTGACCGCAGCGGGCCTCACGGGTTCGCTGACATTGCGGGCGCTTGCAGACAACCCCGGCACTGCGCCGCTCGATACGTTCATGACGCTTTCCGAATCGCTGACCGGCAAGAAAGGGCTCAGCCGCGTGATCGGCGAGCGCTTGCTGCAGGCGCTGCAGAAGGGCTCGTTCAAGACGGCCGACAGCCTGCCGCAGCTCGCCGGCGCGCTCGCGTCCGGTTCGCTGACGCCTGAACAGGAATCGCTCGCACTGACGATCCTCGAGGCCTGGTATCTCGGCATCGTCGACAACGTCGTGATTACGTACGAGGAAGCATTAATGTTCGGCGTCGTGTCCGATACGCTCGTGATCCGTTCGTATTGCCCCAACAAACCCGGCTTCTGGGCCGACAAACCGATCGAGAGGCAAGCCTGATGGCCGATACCGATACGCAAAAGGCCGACGTCGTCGTCGTTGGATCGGGTGTCGCGGGCGCGATCGTCGCGCATCAGCTCGCGATGGCGGGCAAGGCGGTGATCCTGCTCGAAGCGGGCCCGCGCATGCCGCGCTGGGAAATCGTCGAGCGCTTCCGCAATCAGCCCGACAAGATGGACTTCATGGCGCCGTACCCGTCGAGCCCGTGGGCGCCGCATCCCGAGTACGGCCCGCCGAACGACTACCTGATCCTGAAGGGCGAGCACAAGTTCAACTCGCAGTACATCCGCGCGGTGGGCGGCACGACGTGGCACTGGGCCGCGTCGGCGTGGCGCTTCATTCCGAACGACTTCAAGATGAAGAGCGTGTACGGCGTCGGCCGCGACTGGCCGATCCAGTACGACGATCTCGAGCCGTACTATCAGCGCGCGGAGGAAGAGCTCGGCGTGTGGGGCCCGGGCCCCGAGGAAGATCTGTACTCGCCGCGCAAGCAGCCGTATCCGATGCCGCCGCTGCCGTTGTCGTTCAACGAGCAGACCATCAAGACGGCGCTGAACAACTACGATCCGAAGTTCCATGTCGTGACCGAGCCGGTCGCGCGCAACAGCCGCCCGTACGACGGCCGCCCGACTTGTTGCGGCAACAACAACTGCATGCCGATCTGCCCGATCGGCGCGATGTACAACGGCATCGTGCACGTCGAGAAGGCCGAACGCGCCGGCGCGAAGCTGATCGAGAACGCGGTCGTCTACAAGCTCGAGACGGGCCCGGACAAGCGCATCGTCGCGGCGCTCTACAAGGACAAGACGGGCGCCGAGCATCGCGTCGAAGGCAAGTATTTCGTGCTCGCCGCGAACGGCATCGAGACGCCGAAGATCCTGCTGATGTCCGCGAACCGCGATTTCCCGAACGGTGTCGCGAACAGCTCGGACATGGTCGGCCGCAACCTGATGGACCATCCGGGCACCGGCGTGTCGTTCTATGCGAGCGAGAAGCTGTGGCCGGGCCGCGGCCCGCAGGAGATGACGTCGCTGATCGGTTTCCGCGACGGTCCGTTCCGCGCGACCGAAGCGGCGAAGAAGATCCACCTGTCGAACCTGTCGCGCATCGACCAGGAGACGCAGAAGATCTTCAAGGCCGGCAAGCTGATGAAGCCCGACGAGCTCGACGCGCAGATCCGCGACCGTTCCGCACGCTACGTGCAGTTCGACTGCTTCCACGAAATCCTGCCGCAACCCGAGAACCGCATCGTGCCGAGCAAGACGGCGACCGATGCGATCGGCATTCCGCGCCCCGAGATCACGTATGCGATCGACGACTACGTGAAGCGCGGCGCCGCGCACACGCGCGAGGTCTACGCGACCGCCGCGAAGGTGCTCGGCGGCACGGACGTCGTGTTCAACGACGAATTCGCGCCGAACAATCACATCACGGGCTCGACGATCATGGGCGCCGACGCGCGCGACTCCGTCGTCGACAAGGACTGCCGCACGTTCGACCATCCGAACCTGTTCATTTCGAGCAGCGCGACGATGCCGACCGTCGGTACCGTAAACGTGACGCTGACGATCGCCGCGCTCGCGCTGCGGATGTCGGACACGCTGAAGAAGGAAGTCTGACCGTGCGGAAATCTACTCTCACTTTCCTCATCGCCGGCTGCCTCGCGTTGCCGGGCTTCGCGCGCGCGGCCGACGCGGCCGATCCGGCGCTGGTCAAGCGCGGCGAATATCTCGCGACGGCCGGCGACTGCATGGCCTGCCACACCGTGAAGGGCGGCAAGCCGTACGCGGGCGGCCTCGGCATGCCGGTACCGATGCTCGGCAAGATCTACACGAGCAACATCACGCCCGATCCCGATACGGGCATCGGCAAATGGACGTTCGAGGACTTCGAGCGCGCGGTGCGGCACGGCGTGTCGAAGAACGGCGACAACCTGTATCCGGCGATGCCGTACGTGTCGTACGCGAAGATCACGGACGACGACGTACGCGCGCTGTACGCCTACTTCATGCACGGCGTCGAGCCGGTCAAGCAGGCGCCGCCGAAGAACGAGATTCCCGCGCTGCTCAGCATGCGCTGGCCGCTGAAGATCTGGAACTGGCTGTTCCTGAAGGACGGCCCGTACCAGCCGAAGCCGTCGCAGAGCGCCGAATGGAATCGCGGCGCGTATCTGGTGCAGGGTCTCGCGCACTGCAGCACGTGCCACACGCCGCGCGGCATCGCGATGCAGGAGAAGTCGCTCGACGAAACCGGCGGCAGCTTCCTCGCGGGGTCGGTGCTCGCCGGCTGGGACGGCTACAACATCACGTCGGACCCGAATGCGGGGATCGGCAGCTGGACGCAGCAGCAGCTCGTGCAGTATTTGCGCACCGGCAGCGTGCCGGGCGTCGCGCAGGCGGCCGGGCCGATGGCCGAGGCGGTCGAGCACAGCTTCTCGAAGATGACCGAAGCGGACATCGGTGCGATCGCCACGTACGTCCGCACGGTGCCGGCCGTTGCCGACAGCAACGCGAAGCAGCCGCGGTCGTCGTGGGGCAAGCCGGCCGAGGACGGGCTGAAGCTGCGCGGTGTCGCGCTCGCGTCGTCGGGCATCGATCCGGCGCGGCTGTATCTCGGCAACTGCGCGACGTGCCACCAGATGCAGGGCAAGGGCACGCCGGACGGCTATTACCCGTCGCTGTTCCACAACTCCACCGTCGGCGCGTCGAATCCGTCGAACCTCGTGCAGGTGATCCTGAACGGCGTGCAGCGCAAGATCGGCAGCGAGGATATCGGGATGCCCGCTTTCCGCTACGATCTGAACGACGCGCAGATCGCCGCGCTGACGAACTACGTGACCGCGCAGTTCGGCAATCCGGCGGCGAAGGTGACGGAGCAGGACGTCGCGAAGCTGCGCTGACATAGTCGGGCGCGCCGACACGGCGCAACCTATAGGAACAGGAGGAGCACAGCACATCGGGCGGGCCCGATGCCGGTTGTTGCAGAGCGGGGCGGGCGGCACATGCGGCCGCCCGCTCCGGTTCGTTCGCAATGCGGTGCGCATCGCGCGCATCGTCTTTCGCTGATCAATACCATGACACCGAACCAACCGTTTCTCGCGTCCCAGCGCGATGTGCTGCTGCTGCTTGCCCGTATCCTGCTCGTGATCCTGTTCGTGATGTTCGGCTGGAAGAAGATCGTCGACTTCTCCGGCACGATCGCATTCATGGGCACCGAGGGCGCGCCCGCGCCGATCGTGTCCGCCGCGATCGCGGTCGTGATGGAACTCGTCGTCGGGATCGCGATCCTGGTCGGCTTCCAGACGCGGCCGCTCGCGCTGCTGCTTGCGCTGTACACGATCGGCACCGCGCTCATCGGCCACCGCTACTGGACGATGACGGGCGGCGAGCAGATCAACAACATGATTCATTTCTACAAGAACATCGCGATCTCGGGCGGCTTGCTCGCGCTGTGCGCGGCGGGGCCCGGTCGGTTTTCGATCGATCGCGGATGACCGGGCGCGCGCATGGGGCGCGCGTCGGACGGTCGAGACTCCGAGGGGGCATCACTTTGCGACTCACATACTTCGCATCGCTGATCGCGGCCGTCGCACCGGCGGTGGCGATCGCGCAGACCAGCGTGACGCTGTACGGCCGTATCGACGGCGGCGTCGAATACCTGAACCACATCGCGACGCCGAACGGCAGCGCGACGCGCTGGAGCGCCGAAGGCGGCGACTGGGGTACCAGCATGTTCGGGCTGAAGGGCGTCGAGGATCTCGGCGGCGGGATGTCGACCGTGTTCAACCTCGAGACCGCGTTCCAGGTAATGAACGGCCGCACCGGTGGCGGCCGCCTCTGGTCGCGGCGCGCGTACGTCGGGCTGAAGAGCGACACGTGGGGCCAGCTGCAGGCCGGCCGCAACCTGTTCATCGACAGCGACGGCGTGTGGGAATTCGATCCGTTCGTGCAGCAGGCGTTTTCATCGGCATCGCTCGTGCGCGGCCGCAACTGGCAGCAGACGAGCAACAACATCGAGTATCACAGCCCGGTGATCGGCGGGTTCGACGTGCAGGCGCAGTACGCGTTCGGCAACCAGTCGCGCGGCTTCAACTACGGCGCGGCCGACGATTTCGGCCGCTCGGACGGGATCATGATCTCGTACCATTCGCCGGTGCTCGACGTGCGCGGCATCTACGACGAGCTGCGCGACAACAACGGCAAGTTCAGCAACATCTTCACGGCATCGCGCGAGTATTTCGTCGGCGCGAACGTCAAGATTTCGAAGTTCAAGATCCAGGGCGCCTATACGCACTACCAGGCGCCGGACAGCCCGGCCGGCGTTGCCGATCGCGCGGACCACTACTGGCTCGGCGCGACCTATGCGGCGACGCCGCAATGGGCGATGACGGCCGGCGGCTACTACGTGAAGGTCGGCGACGGCGGCGGCGATGCGTCGCACGATCCGTCCGGCCACGCGATCATGTACGTGCTCGGCACCACGTACAACCTGTCGAAGCGCACGTTCCTGTACGGGACGGTCGCGTACGTGCGCAACGGCGGCAACTCGAACTTCTCGCTGCTCGCGACGCCGCGCGATGCGTCGCCGAACACGAGCCCGATGACGGGCGAATCGCAGACGGGCGCCTACGTGGGGATGATGCATACGTTCTGAGCGGCACATGCCATAAAAGACACACGGGCCCGGCGGGCCCGTGTCCTTGGCATGGCAGCGCGGCGCACTGCGTGCCGTACGCGTCTGCGGCCGTCGTGCAGCTTTCGGGCGCCCGCTCGTCAGTCGAGCGGGTGCCCGGCCTTTTCGTCCATGCACCGCACCGCGATCAGCGTCAGCACGCCGCAGCCGATCGCATACCACGCCGGCGCGTTCGGGTTGCCGGTTGCCGCGATCAGCCAGGTGACGAAAAATTGCGCGAAGCCGCCGAAGATCGCGACGCCGACGCTGTACACGAGCGCGCCGCCCGTCGCGCGCACCGCACGCGGGAACAGTTCGCCGAGCATCGCACCGGTCGCGCCGATGTTGATCGCATGCACGACCGACAGCGCGGCGATGATCGACAGCAGCGACACGGCGCCCGGCCAGCGGTTCAGCGCGATGAAGGCCGGGTAGATCGCGAGCATCAGCGCAACGCGCGTCCACCAGACGATCCGGTTGCGGCCGACCACGTCGGACAGATAGCCGCCGATCGGCGTCGCGAGCATCAGGATCGCGCCCGCGACGCAGCCGGCCGTCATCGACAGCCAGGTCGGCAGATGCAGCACCTGCACGCCGTAGATCGCCATGTAGAACACGATGATGTAGTGGATCGACGTGCCGCCGATCGTCACGCCGAGCCCCGCGAACACCGCCTTGCCGTGATGGCGCAGCACGTCCGCGAGCGGCAGCGACGCGACCTTCTCGGCAGGCGCGTGCGCGGCCGACGGCACCTCCTCGACCGTGCGGCGCAGCCAGTAGCCGAGCGGCACGAACAGCGTGCCGATCACGAACGGCACGCGCCAGCCCCAGCTTTCGAGCTGCGCGGCGCTCAGCGTCGACGTCAGCGCGACGCCGGTCAGCGCGCCCGCGAGCGCGGCGAGCCCCTGGCTCGAGAACTGGAACGACGCGTAGAACCCGCGACGATGCTGCGGCGCCTGTTCGAGCAGCAGCGTCGTCGATGCGCCGACTTCGCCGCCCGACGCGAATCCTTGCAGCAGACGCGCAAGCACGAGCAGCAGCGGCGCCGCGATGCCGATCTGCGCGAAGGTCGGCGCGACGGCGATCATCGCGGTGCCGAGCGCCATCAGCAGCAGCGTCAGGATCATCGCTTTCTTGCGGCCGACGCGATCCGCGTACATGCCGATCACGAGCCCGCCGAGCGGCCGCGTGACGAAACCGACGCCGAAACTCGCGACCGCGAGCATCAGCTGCCCGAACGACGAATGGACCGGAAAGAACAGCTTGCCGATCAGGATCGCGAAGAAGCTGTAGACGGTGAAATCGTAGAACTCGAGCGCGTTGCCGACGGCGGCCGCCGCGATCAGGCGGCGCTTTTTCGCGGCGGTCGGTGCATCGGCCGGCGTACCGGCGAACGAAAGGGTAGACGTTTCCATGGGATTTCCCGATAAGCGCACAGCGGCGTGAGAACAGGCCGTCAGGCCGCGAGCCAGCCTTCGGCGACGCGCACCCAGTAGCTCGCGCCGATCGCCAGGATGTCGTCGTTGAAGTCGTACCCGGGGTTGTGCACCATGCAGCCGCCCTTGCTGCCGATCCCGTTGCCGATGAACGCATAGCAGCCGGGCCGCGCTTCGAGCATGAACGCGAAGTCCTCGCTGCCCATCAGCGGCGGCGCGTCGATCTGCACGCGATCGTCGCCGAGCATGCCGCGCGCGATGTCGGCCGCGAAGGCCGTGGGCTCCGCATGATTGACGAGCACCGGATACCCGTAGTCGTAGTCGACGTCGGCCGTCACGCCGAAGCTCTCGGCCTGGCCCTTCACGAGCGCTTCGATGCGGCGCGCGAGCAGCGCGCGCACGTCGGCGTCGAGCGCGCGCACCGACAGCTTCATCACGACCGTTTCCGGAATCACGTTGAAGGTCTCGCCGGCCTGCACGCTGCCGACCGTGATCACCGCCGCGTGCTGCGCATCGACTTCGCGCGCGACGATGGTCTGCAGCGCGACCATGATGCTGCCGGCCGCCGACATCGGATCGCGCGCGTAGTGCGGCATCGCGCCGTGACCGCCGACGCCGCGCAGCGTGATCGTCACGCGGTCGGCCGACGCCATCGTCGCGCCGCTGCGGAACGCCATGTCGCCGGCCGCGCGGCCCGGCATGTTGTGGATCGCGAAGATCGCATCGCACGGGAAGCGGTCGAACAGCCCGTCGTCCATCATCGCCTTCGCGCCGCCGAAGTTTTCCTCGGCCGGCTGGAAGATCAGGTTCAGCGTGCCCGAGAAGCGGCGCGTGGCGGCGAGGTGGCGCGCCGCGCACAGCAGCATCGCGGTATGGCCGTCGTGGCCGCATGCATGCATCTTGTTCGCGTGACGGCTCGCATACGGCAGCCCGGTCGCTTCGGCGAGCGGCAGCGCGTCCATGTCGGCGCGCAGGCCGACCGTGCGGGCACCCTGGCCTTCGCGCAGCACGCCGACCACGCCGGTCTTGCCGATCCCGCGATGCACCTCGTAGCCCCAGCCGGCGAGCAGCTCGGCGACGAGATCGCTCGTCAGCGTTTCTTCGAAGGCGAGTTCGGGATGGGCGTGGATGCGGCGCCGCACGTCGATGAGTTCGGGCGCGATCGCGGCGATGCCGGGGATGACGGGGTTCACGGCTGCGGGCATGGTGTCTCCGGTGGGGCGGGTGAGGCGTTTGATGCGCTTATGACCTGCAAGCATATAAATTTCTTTTGCGTACCAGAAGCTGATAAATTGCTTCGGTGCTTACCGCCGGTTGCCGCCGGGAATACCCTGACGCGGCGCGGCCGGAGGGGCTTCGGGTTTCCACGAATCGCGCATTGCCGCCATGAAATATCACCAGTTGAAAGCGTTCGTCACCGTCGCGGAAGAGGGCAGCATTCGCGCGGCCGCGCGCCGGCTGAACGTGTCGCCGGCCGCGCTGACGAAGGCCGTGAAGGAGCTGGAGATCGCGCTCGGCGTGTCGCTCGTCGTGCGCACCGCGCGCGGCGTGCAGCTCACCGCATTCGGTCAGCAGCTGCAGGTGCGCGCGCGGCTGATCGTCGCCGAGATGCAGCGCGCATGCGACGACATCGAACAGGCGCAAGGCGCGATGACGGGCTCGGTCGCCGCGGCGATCACGCCGGCCGCGGCGGTCACGATCCTGCCCGACGCGTTTCGCGCGTTTCGCCGGCGCTTTCCGGTCGCGCGCGTGAGTTTCGTCGAAGGATTTCCGGGCGTCGCGCTGCCGCGGCTGCACGACGGCTCGCTCGATTTCGCGGTGGCCGTCGTCGTGCCCGAACTGCTCGCGGCCGAATTCGATCACGCCGAGCTGTACGCGAGCCGTTCGCTGATCGTCGCGCGCAAGGAGCATCCGCTCGCGTCGGCGACGTCGCTCGCCGATCTCGTCGATGCCGACTGGCTGATGAACCCGTCGCCGGAAAGCTCGACGCAGGTGCTGTTCAATTCGTTCGTCGCGTACGGGCTGCCGGTGCCGACGCGCGTCGTCGAATGTCCGAGCTTCGGTCTCGCGCACAGTCTGATGACGGGCGCCGATCTGCTCGCGTCGATGCCCGAGCAGCTGCTCGAGGTCGAATGGGCACGCGACCGGCTCGCGGTGCTGCCGATCCGCGAGCGTCTGCCGGCCGTGTCGGTGCAGGTGATCACGCGCCGCGACAGTCCACTGACGCCGGCCGCCGCGATGCTGCTCGACTGCCTGCGCGACTCCGCACGTCGCAAGGGGTTGCACTAGGGCGCGACGCGTATGCGGGTTCCACGAACAGGCCGCGACCGCGAGCCGGTATCATGACGGCCGGCCTGCCGTCGCGGCCGGCCTGCGATTCATCGCCGTTCAGGCGTTTCCATTCAGCAACGAGAGACATTTCATGACCAGTGCTACCCAATTCGACAACGTGTCGGTCGTCAAACGCGCGAACGTCTATTTCGACGGCAAGTGCGTGTCGCATACCGTGCTCTTTCCGGACGGCACGCGCAAGACGCTCGGCGTGATCCTGCCATGCGCGCTCAACTTCGGCACGGACGCCCCCGAATTGATGGAAGTGCAGACCGGCAAGTGCCGCGTGAAGCTCGACGGCAGCGACACATGGCAGACCTACGGCGCGGGCGAATCGTTCTCGGTGCCGGGCAAGAGCCGCTTCGACATCGAGGTGATCGAGACGCTCGATTACGTCTGCAGCTATCTGTAAGCGCGCATCGCACCGCAAAAAAAGCCCCGCCGAAGCGGGGCTCGCTGTTTGTGCAAGGACGGCGCAACGCCGTCCGGCACCGGCCGTTACAGGCACGCGTTGATGTCGCCGGCGGCCGCTGCGTCGCCGCGCAGGCCCACCCACGTCTTCGCGCCGGCCTGCCACGACGGACGCACCATCGCGGCGGCGCCGTTCGGCGGCTGCTGACCCGGCACGTACACGTCGGTCGCGAGGCCGTTCGCGAGCACGTTCTGCGAGATCACCTGCTGCTGCGACTTGTCGGCCCACGTCTTGGCGATACAGGCCGACACATCTTCTGCCGGCTTCTGGCTTTGTCCCACATTCTGCACGGCAGGGCCGGCTGCATGAGCAGAAATTGCCACGGTCAATGCGATGAGCGGTAAGTATTTCACGTTCGTTATCTCCCTCGAGTCGTGATTGATTGAGTGGGAAGCGCAGCAACGCTGCGTGGAAGTGAGAGTCGCCGTCGTCGGACGCGGTTCCGACAATTCCGAAACAAGTTGTTAACGCGCTTGCAAAATGCCTGCCGCGATGCACGCGCGCGTGCGCGATCGCGGCGCATCGATGCGGCGCTTCGCGGCGAACGCTGCACCGCCGTGGTGCGGCGGCATGCCCGGCGGCGCCGATGCGGCGCGAAAGCGGGGGATCCGGAAGGCACGCTCCTTGCAGGGCACTGTGTACGCCGGTCCGGCATGCGTAATGCCGGCAGAACGATGGAGAACAAGTCGATGAAACCGTTCGATGAAATGCTGCAATCCGGCGACACGGTCAGGCTGCCTTATGCGCGCCTGAAGCAATGGCTCGACACGCAGAACCCCGCGAGCCTCGCCCAGAAAGCCCACGACGCGGAAGGCGTGTTCCGCAGGACGGGCATCACGTTCGCCGTCTACGGCGACGCGGAGGCCGCCGAGCGGCTGATTCCGTTCGACATCGTTCCGCGCATCATCTCGGGCGCGGAATGGAACCGGCTGTCGCTCGGCATCGAGCAGCGCGTGATGGCGCTCAATGCGTTCCTCGACGACATCTATCACCGCCAGGAGATCGTTCGCGCGGGCATCGTGCCGAAACACCTGATCGCCCACAACGATGCGTTCCTGCCCGAGATGATCGACTTCCGGCCGCCGGGGAACGTTTATACGCACATCATCGGCGTCGACATCGTGCGCACCGGCGAGAACGACTTCTACGTGCTCGAGGACAACGCGCGCACGCCGTCCGGCGTGTCCTACATGCTGGAAAACCGCGAGACGATGATGCAGCTGTTTCCGGAGCTGTTCCAGCAGGTGAAGGTGCGCCCGGTCGAAACCTATCCGCAGATGCTGCGCCAGTCGCTGGCGGCCGTCTGTCCGCCGGGCGGCAACGCGGACAACCCGACCGTCGCCGTGCTGACGCCCGGCATCCACAATTCGGCCTACTACGAGCATTCGTTCCTCGCCGACCAGATGGGCGTGCATCTGGTCGAAGGCAGCGACCTGCAGGTGATCGACGGGCGCGTCGCGATGCGCACGACCGAGGGCTTCCAGCCGATCGACGTGCTCTATCGCCGCGTCGACGACGCGTTTCTCGATCCGCTCACGTTCCGCGCCGATTCGGTGCTCGGCGTCGCGGGGATCATGGACGTCTACCGCGCCGGCAACATCACGATCGCCAACGCGCCCGGCACCGGCATCGCCGACGACAAGGCGATCTATTCGTACATGCCGGAGATCGTCGAGTTCTACACGGGCCGCAAGGCGCTGCTGCAGAACGTGCCGACCTGGCGCTGCGGCGACGCCGACAGCCTGAAGTACGTGCTCGATCATCTCGACGAGCTGGTGGTCAAGGAAGTGCACGGTTCCGGCGGCTACGGGATGCTCGTCGGGCCGTGCGCATCGAAGGCCGAACTCGATGCGTTCGCAACGAAGCTGCGCGTGCGTCCCGCGAACTACATCGCGCAGCCGACGCTCGCGCTGTCCACGACGCCGATCCTCACCGAAGCGGGGCTCGCACCGCGGCACGTCGATCTGCGCCCGTTCGTACTCGTGTCCGACCGCATCCGCATTACGCCGGGCGGGCTCACGCGCGTCGCGCTCAAGGAGGGATCGCTGGTCGTCAATTCGAGCCAGGGCGGCGGCACCAAGGACACCTGGGTGCTGGCCGACTGAGTGCGACGCACGCGCGCGCCGAACGCGCCGCGCGAATCGAACGAACACGGAGTGGACACGAGATGCTTCTGGGACGGACTGCGAGCGGCCTCTACTGGATGTACCGCTATATCGAGCGCGCGGAGAACATCGCGCGCATCGTCGATGCCGGGCTGAGGATGGCGCTCACGCGCACGTCGGACGCGCCCGCCGAATGGTCGTCGGTGCTCGTCAGCTCGGGCGCCGACCACGGCTACCGGCAGAAATACGACGCGTATGCGGCCGATACGGTGACCGACTATCTGCTGCGCGACCGCGACAACCCGTCGAGCGTGCTGTCGTGCATCGACGCCGCGCGCTCGAACGCGCGGATGGTGCGCACGGCGCTCACGCGCGAGGCGTGGGAGAGCGTGAACGGCGCGTGGCTCGCGCTGCGGCGTGCCTTCGCGCAGCCGGTGCCGGAAAGCGCGCTGCCGGCGGTGCTCGACGAGGTGAAGCGCGAAACCGCGATGATCCTCGGCAGCTTCTACAGCACGATGCTGCGCAACGAGATCTTCGACTTCGCGCAGATCGGCGCGTTCGTCGAGCGCGCGGACAACACCGCGCGAATCCTCGACGTCAAGTACCACCTGCTGCTGCCGTCGGTGTCGCACGTCGGCACGATTCTCGACAACTACCAATGGGAGACGATCCTGCGCTGCGTGGCCGCGCACCGGTCGTACCGCTGGGTGTACGACGTGCAGTACAAGCCGGTGAACATCGCCGACTACCTGATCCTGAACGGCCGCATGCCGCGTTCGCTGCGCTATTGCTACGGGCGCGTCGTGTCGAGCCTGAACCTGCTCGCGAAGGATTACGGCGTCACGCATCCGTGTCACGACACGGCGGCGAAGATTCTGCAGATGTTGTCCGACACGTCGGTCGAGCGGATCTTCAAGAGCGGGCTGCACGAATTCCTGACCGATTTCATCGGCCGCAACAACAACCTCGGCGTCGACATCGCCGAGGCATACAACTTCGACTGAGGCTTGCCATGCGACTCGCGATCCGACACATCTCGCGTTACCAGTTCGACGAGCGGGCGACGCACGCGCTGCAGCGCCTGCGGCTGCGCCCGCAATCGGGGCCCGGCCAGACGGTGCGCGCCTGGCAGGTCACGATCGACGGCGCCGAGCCGACGCTGTCCTACGCGGACGGCCTCGGCAACCGCATCGATCTCGTGCGGCACGATCGCGGCGCGAAGCCGGAGATCGTCGTGGTCGCGGCCGGCGTCGTCGAGACGCAGGACCGGGCCGGCATCGTCGGCGATCCCGACGGCTATGCGCCGCCGTGGCTGTTCGAACGCGACACCGTGCTGACGAAAGCGGGCGACGTCGTGCGCGCGCTGGCCGGCGCGCTGCCGCTCGAGCCGCGCAGCCTCGACGCGCTGCACTGGTTGATGACCGCGGTGCACGAGCGCATCGCCTATGCGCCGGACGGCACCGACACGCCCGTCGATGCGGAGACCGCGCTGCAAAGCGGCGAAGGGACGAGCCGCGACCATGCGCATGCGTTCATCGCGGCCGCGCGCGCGCTGAAGATCCCGGCGCGCTTCGTCTCCGGCTATGTGCTGGCCGACGGCGCGATGCAGCGCGTCGCCGACGCGAAGCAGAACGCCGGCGGCGAACGCGAAAAGGCGCTCGCGCTGCAGATCGGCGACGGCATGCAGCAGGTGCTCGGCGCATCGCACGCCGGGCAGTCGCAGTCGCAATCGCAAGGCCCGGCGCATGCGCAGGCGGCGCTCGATGCGCGGCCGCAGCCCGTCGCGCTGATGCAACCGCCGGCCGGTCACGCGTGGGCCGAGGCGCATGTCGACGGGCTCGGCTGGGTCGGCTTCGATCCGTTCATGAACCGTTGCCCGGACGAGCGCTACGTGCGCATCGCGGTCGGGCTCGACTGCCGCGATGCGCAGCCGGTGACCGGCATCGGCGCGATCGCCGTGGGCGTCGACATCAGCGTCGCGCAGTCTCCGGAACTTGTCTGACGCACCTGCGCGTCGCCACCGCCGTGCCGCGCGCGACGCGTCGAGGCGGCGCGACGCCGGCCCGACCCAACCCCGATCCGAGGTCCCATGCCCATCCACGTCGCGCTGCACCACGCCACCCGCTATCGCTACGACCGGCTCGTCAATCTCGGCCCGCAGATCGTGCGGCTGCGTCCCGCGCCGCACTGCCGGACGCCGATCGTCGCGTATTCGATGACGGTCGAGCCCGCCCGGCACTTCATCAACTGGCAGCAGGACCCGTTCTCGAACCATCTTGCGCGGCTCGTGTTTCCCGAACGCACCGACCATTTCGACATCACGATCGATCTGGTCGCCGAGATGTCGGTGTACAACCCGTTCGACTTCTTCCTCGAAAGCAGCGCGGAGCAGTATCCGTTCAGCTATGACGAGGCGCTGAAGATCGAACTCGCGCCGTATCTCGCCTGCGATCCGCAGACGAGCGCCGCGCCGGTGTTCCGCGCGTATCTCGACGGCGTCGATCGCACGCCGGCCGGCACCGTGAATTTCCTGGTCGCGCTGAATCAGCGGCTGCAGCGCGACATCCGCTATCTCGTGCGGATGGAGCCCGGCGTGCAGACGCCCGCGCAGACGCTCGAGCTCGGCTCGGGATCGTGCCGCGACAGCGGCTGGCTGCTCGTGCAGCTGTGCCGGCATCTCGGCATCGCCGCGCGCTTCGTGTCCGGTTATCTGATCCAGCTTGCGCCCGACCAGAAGTCGCTCGACGGCCCGAGCGGCACGTCGGTCGATTTCACCGACCTGCATGCGTGGTGCGAGGTCTATCTGCCGGGCGCCGGCTGGATCGGCTTCGATCCGACGTCGGGCCTGCTCGCCGGCGAAGGGCACATTCCGCTTGCCTGCACGCCGCAGCCGACGAGCGCGGCGCCGGTCGACGGGCTGATCGACGAATGTGAGGTCGCGTTCGAGCACGAGATGACCGTCACGCGCGTGTACGAATCGCCGCGCGTGACGAAGCCGTATACCGACGCGCAGTGGCAGGCGGTGCGTGCGCTCGGCACGCAGGTCGACAGCGCGCTCGCGGCCGGCGACGTGCGGCTCACGCAGGGCGGCGAGCCGACCTTCGTGTCGATCGACGACCGCGACGGCGCCGAATGGAACACCGACGCGCTGGGTCCGACCAAGCGCGGCTATGCGACGGCGCTCGTGCAGCGGCTGCGCGCCGAATACGGCCGCGGCGGCTTTCTGCATGTCGGGCAGGGCAAGTGGTATCCGGGCGAACAGCTGCCGCGCTGGGCGATGTCGATCTTCTGGCGCGCGGACGGCGAGCCCGTGTGGGACGACCCGTCGCTGTTCGCGGACGAACGCGAGCCGTCCGCGCTGGGCACTGCCGACGCGAAGCGCTTCATCGATGCGCTCGCGGCACGGCTCGGGCTGAGCGGCGAGTTCATCCGGCCCGGCTACGAAGACGTCTGGTATTACCTGTGGCGCGAACGCCGGCTGCCCGTCAACGTCGATCCGTTCGATTCGCGCGTCGACGACGAGCTCGAACGGGCGCGGCTGCGCAAGGTGTTCGACCAGCGGCTCGACAGCGTCGTCGGCTACGTGCTGCCGATCCGGCGCGCCGACGGCACGCCGCCGCTCGACGGCGCGCGCTGGCAGACCGGCCCGTGGTTCTTCCGCGACGAGCGCATGTATCTGGTGCCGGGCGATTCGCCGATGGGCTATCGGCTGCCGCTCGATTCGCTGCCGTGGGTGGCGGCCGGCGACTATCCGCATCTGTACGAACGCGATCCGTTCGCGCCGGCCGAGCCATTGCCCGATGCCGCCGCATTGCGCGCGCGCTATGGCGGCCCGGCCGCGTCGGCCGATGCGGGCGCCGCGCCGCGCTACGTGCCGGGCGTACATCGCGAAGCGCAGGCGCAGACGGTGATGCAGTGGCGTGACGACGGCAAGCGCGGCGACGCGCAGGACACGCGGGACGCGCAGGACGCGCAGGACGCCCGCGCATCGCGCTATCCCGAACGCTTCGAATCGGCCGCGTGGGTCACGCGTACTGCGCTTTGCGCGCAGGTGCGCGACGGCATCCTGTATCTGTTCATGCCGCCGCTCGCCGCGCTCGACGACTACCTGCACCTGCTCGCAGCGATCGAGGCGACCGCGCAGGCGCTCGGCGTCAAGCTCGTGCTCGAAGGCTATCCGCCGCCGCGCGACGCGCGGCTGAAGATGCTGCAGGTGACGCCCGATCCCGGCGTGATCGAGGTGAACGTTCATCCGGCCGCGAATTTCGACGACCTCGTCGCGCAGACCGAATTTCTGTACGACGCCGCGTGGCAGTCGCGGCTTTCCAGCGAGAAATTCATGGTCGACGGCCGCCACGTCGGCACCGGCGGCGGCAACCATGTCGTGCTCGGCGGCGCGACGCCGGCCGACAGCCCGTTCCTGCGCCGCCCGGATCTGCTCGCGAGCCTGATCGCGTACTGGCTCAACCATCCGTCGTTGTCGTATCTGTTTTCGGGTCTTTTCATCGGGCCGACGAGCCAGGCGCCGCGCGTCGACGAAGCGCGCAACGATCAGCTCTACGAGCTCGACATCGCGTTCGCGGCGATCCGGCGTCACGTGCAGGGCGGCGAGCCGCCGCCGCCCTGGCTCGTCGATCGCGTGCTGCGCAACCTGCTGATCGACGTGACCGGCAACACGCACCGCAGCGAGTTCTGCATCGACAAGCTCTATTCGCCCGATTCGCCGACCGGCCGGCTCGGCCTGCTCGAACTGCGCGCGTTCGAGATGCCGCCGCATGCGCGGATGAGCATCGTGCAGCAACTGCTGCTGCGCGCGCTGATCGCCCGCTTCTGGGCGGCGCCCTATACGACGCCGCTCACGCGCTGGGGCACCGCGCTGCACGATCGCTTCATGCTGCCCGCCTTCGTGAAGATGGACTTCGACGACGTGCTGAACGAACTGCGCGACAGCGGCTTCGCATTCGACGCCGCGTGGTTCGCGCCGCACTTCGAATTCCGCTTCCCGCTGTTCGGCCAGATCGCCGTAAACGGGATGCAGCTGACGCTGCGCGGCGCGCTCGAGCCGTGGCACGTGATGGGCGAGGAGGGCGCGGTGGGCGGGACCGTCCGCTATGTCGATTCGTCGGTCGAGCGGCTCGAAGTGCGCGTGACGGGGCTGAACGACAACCGGCACGTCGTGACCGTCAACGGCCGCGCGCTGCCGCTGCAGCCGACCGGCACGGCCGGCGAATACGTCGCGGGCGTGCGCTACAAGGCGTGGTCGCCGCCGTCGGCGCTGCACCCGACGCTCGGCGTCGATGCGCCGCTGACGTTCGACGTCGTCGATACGTGGCTGCAGCGCTCGCTCGGCGGCTGCCGGTATCACGTCGCGCATCCGGGCGGGCGCAACTACGCGACGTTTCCGGTCAATGCGTACGAAGCCGAAAGCCGCCGGCTCGCGCGTTTCGTCGGGATGGGACACACGCCGGGGCGGATGGACGTCGCGGCGGCCGCGCCGAGCCGCGAATTCCCGTTCACGCTCGACTTGCGCCGGCCTTGAGCGCCCGATGAGGGGACCGACGACGATGCACGGCTTTCGACCTCGCGGCCCACGGGCCGCAGTGCTAGGATGCGGGCAGGCTGCGGCCACCCGCCGCTTGCCGATCCGGGCACGCAGGCGCGCGCCTGCCCGCTGACGACGGAACGACACCGTGCCGCCCATTCACCCCGACGCTCTCGCCGACGCGATGCCCACGCTCTTCGATACCGGCGCACACCCGGATGCGGCCGAGCTGGCCGCCGCGCTCGCCGCGCCGGCGGCCGCCGGCCGCTACGACGAACTGCGCGGCAGCGTGGCGGGCCTCCATGCGCCCGCGCTCGCGCCGGCGTGGCGCAGCTTCTTCACCGCGATCGGCAGCGACGGCGTTGCCGATCTGGACCGCCGCGCGGACGCGCTGCAGCGGCGTATGCGCGAGAACGGCCTGTTCTATCAGCTGCACGAACAGCGCGCCGGCGACGGCGCGGCCGGCCCGTGGTCGCTCGACCTGCTGCCGATGATCGTCACGCCCGAGGACTGGGTCGCGATCGAGCGCGGCGTGCTGCAGCGCGTGCGGCTGCTCAACGCGACGATGGCCGACCTCTACGGCGCGCAGACGATCCTCGCGCGCGGCCTGCTGCCGCCCGCGCTCGTCACCGGACATCCCGGCTATCTGCGCGCGATGCGTGGCGCGCGCGTGCCGGGCGATACCTGGCTGCACGTCGTCGCCTTCGATCTCGCGCGCGGGCCGGACGGCCAGTGGCGGATGGTCGCGCAGCACACGCAGGGCGCGGCCGGCCTCGGCTATCTGCTCGAAAACCGGTTGATCGTGTCGCGGCTCTTTCCGCGCGGCTTTCGCGGGCTGCGCGTGCAGCGGCTCGCGTCCGCGTACCGGTCGCTGCTGCAGAGCCTGCAGGCGCTCAGCCCGGCGCGGCGCAATTCGCGCATCGTCCTGCTGACGCCGGGGCCGCACAGCGCGACCTATTTCGAGCATGCGTACCTCGCGCGCTACCTCGGCCTCACGCTCGTCGAAGGCGGCGACCTCACCGCGCGCGACAACCGCGTGTTCCTGAAGACGCTGCGCGGGCTCGAGCCCGTGCACGGCATCCTGCGGCGCGTCGACGACGCGTGGCTCGATCCGCTCGAGCTGCGCCCCGATTCGCTGCTCGGCGTGCCGGGGCTGCTGCAGGCCGTGCGCGCGGGCAACGTGCTGCTGGCGAATGCGCCGGGGTCCGGCTTTCTCGAATCGCCGGGCATGCTCGGCTTCATGCCGCGTCTGGCGGAAGCCGTGCTTGGCGAGACGCTGACGCTGCCGGCCGTGCATTCGTGGTGGTGCGGCGAAGCGGCCGCGTGCGACGACGCGTTGCCGCAGCTCGCGCGCAGCATCGTACGGCCGTCGTATCCGGCCGACGGCGCGTCGGCCGGCGTGCAGGAACCGGTGATCGGCGCGCGGCTCACGCAGGCGCAGCTTGCCGAATGGCGCGCGCGGATTCTCGCGCGGCCCGAGCAATACACGGTGCAGGCCGACTTGCCGCTGTCGCAGGCGCCGACGTGGCGCACGCACGGCGCGCCGGACGGCAACGGCAGCGCGCGCATCGTGCCGAAGCCGCTGCTGCTGCGCGTGTTCGCGCTCGCCGATGGCGCGCAGCGTTGGCGATTGCTGCCGGGCGGGCTGTCGCGCGTCGGCACGCGCGACGCGCTGTTCAATGCGCCGATGCCGCGCGGCGGCAGCACTGTCGATACGTGGGTGATGACCGAGGGCATCGTCGATTCGACGACGCTGCTGCAGACGCGTCTCGGCCCCGACGATCTCGTCGAACGGCCGCGCGCGATCGCGAGCCGGGCGGCCGAGAACCTGTTCTGGCTCGGCCGCTACACCGAACGCGCGACCAACCTGATGCGGCTCGCGCGCGCGGCGCTCGAGCGGCTGCGCGGCGAAGACGATGTCGAGAGCCCCGCGCACCTCGAGCTGATCGACGCGCTGTGCCGCGACACGGGGCTCGTCGCGGCCGATGCGCCGAATGCCGTCGATGCGCCGGGCGCGTTTCAGCACGCGCTCGCGACGTCGCTCACGCGCGGTGCAGATCGCACGTCGGGGATCGCGGCCTGCCTGTTCGGGATGCGCGGCGCGGCCGCCGCGATTCGCGAGCGGTTGTCGAGCGACCAGTGGCGGCTGATCGACGACGCGACGCAACTGTTCGCGGACAGCGCCGATCATCCGGAAGCCGAAGAGCAGATCGGCAACGAAGCGCTGCAGCTGCTCGAGCGCCTCGGCCTGCTGCTCGGCGCGATCACCGGCGCGCAGACCGACAACATGACGCGCGACGACGGCTGGCGGCTGCTGTCGATCGGCCGGCAGATCGACCGCCTCGACTTTCTGTGCAGTGTGCTGCGCTTCGCGTTCGACGGCGGCGCCGTGCATCGTCAGGACGGCTTCGAGCTCGTGCTCGAACTGTTCGACAGCACGATCACGTTCCGCTCGCGGTTCCAGCGCGGTTTCGACGTCGCGCCGTTGCTGTCGCTCGTCGTGCTCGACACCGACAACCCGCGTTCGCTCGGCTGGGTCGTGCAGGCGCTGCGCGGCCGGCTGACGAAGGTCGAGCGCAGCGAGGGCTATGCGTTGTCCGAACTGGCCGAAACGATTCCGGACGTCGCCGCATGGTCGCTGCACGAGCTCTGCGAGACCGGCGACGACGGCCGGCACGAGGCGCTGCTCGCCGCGCTCGATGCGACGGCGAAGGCCGTGTGGGAACTGTCGAACCGCATCGGCGAGCGCTATTTCAGCCACGTGCGCGAGGCGGGCAGGGCGCTATGGTGACGTCGAAACACACCGCGAAGACGCCGGCCGGAGCGGTCGACGCGACGCCGCCCGCCACGGCGGATGCCGCGCCGGGCCGGCTGCTGCGCGTCACGCACGATACCGAATACCGTTATGCGGCGCGCGTCGAATCGGCGCAGCATCAGGCGCGGCTGTAGCCGCTCGCGACGCCGCGCCAGCAGCTGCTGTCGTTCTCGCTCGACATCGAGCCCGCGCCCGAATCGATCGGCACCGAGATCGATGCGTTCGGCAACGCGCGTGCGTCGTTTGCGCTGAATCAGCCGCACGATGCGCTGTTCGTGCGCAGCCGCAGCACCGTGCGCGTGAGCGCGCCCGCCTGGTCGGAGGGCGCGCGCGGGAAGCCGCCGCAGGCTATCGCGCGTCCCGCCGCCGCGCATGCGACCGCCTGGGAAGCCGTGCGCGAGCGCCTTCAGTTTCGCGCGGGGCAGCCGTACGATGCGGCGAGCGAGTTCGTCTTCGCGTCGCCGCACGTGCCGTGCGATCCGGCGCTCGCCGCGTATGCGGCCGCGAGCTTCACGCCCGGTCGGCCGCTCGTTCAGGCAGCATGGGATCTGATGCGGCGCATTCACGCCGACTTCGCGTACACGCCGAACAGCACCGACATCACGACGACCGCGCTCGATGCATTGCGGCTGCGTAAAGGCGTGTGCCAGGATTTCGCGCACGTGATGATCGGCGCGCTGCGCTCGCTGGGGCTCGCCGCGCGCTACGTCAGCGGTTATCTGCTGACGCAGCCGCCGCCCGGGCAACCGCGCCTGATCGGCGCGGACGCGTCGCATGCATGGGCCGCCGTGTACGACCCGGCGTGGCCCGAAGACGGCGGCTGGCTGCAGCTCGATCCGACCAACGATCGCGCGCCCGGCGACGACTACGTGATGCTGTCGATCGGCCGCGACTATGCGGACGTGGCGCCGCTGCGCGGCGTGATTCGCGGCGGCGGGGCGGGGCAGGAGCTGAAGGTCGCCGTGACGGTCGAGCCGCTGGACGATTGAGCGCGTCGTGCCGTATCGGCTCGTCGACGCGCGCATCGACCGGCCCGAAGGGCACGCCACGATCGGGAAGGGCGGCGCACCGTCTCCGCCCGCGAACCTCGTGATGAACCTGCCGCGCCCGGTATGCGCCACCGCCGGCAGGCCCGTCTCACCGCGTGCGCGTTACGTGACCGTCCCCTTCTTCAGCGCATCGATACACCGAATCGCGGCGCGCCGCTTGGGCCGCAGGAATTTCGGCACTGCGCTCGGCTGCCCGACACCGGCCTGGCTGTGATTGACCTTAGGCGTGAGCGCCGCCGACTTCTCGTTGCGCGGAAGCCGGCAGCCGCCGGCCGATTGTGGCATCCGCTTTCACGAGCTACGCATCGACGAACCCTGCGCGCTCTGCGATCGGGCAACGCGACGATCGCGGCGATCGCGACGCGGCATGCGTTGCCGCCATGCCGCGCCGCGCGCCGGATCGTTGATTGTCGTTATCGAACTGCGAGGTTGGAATGGCTGGGAAGACTGCTGATGGCCCCGTCGCATGAGTGCCATGATGACAAACTTTTGTCTGCTTAATTGTCAACCAACTTTAAACGCCGCGACGGTGCCGCGCGGGGCAACGCAACGCGGCCCCGCGGCCGCACATCAGCCCGCCTTGCGCGCGCCCGGATCGCGCAGGTTCGCCGGCACGATCGGACGGAAGCGCTCGCGCTTGTGTTCGTCGTCGAAATGCTGAAGCGCGGGCTTGATCAGATCGCTGCGCGACACGATGCCCGTGAGGCGCATCGATTGCGGATCGTCGACGACCGGCAGCCGCTCGAGCCCGAGCATCGCGAGGCGCGACGCGACGAGCCGGCAGGTTTCGTGCGCGAGCGCGATCGCCGGCGCGCGATCGGCCAGCGCGGTCGCGATCGACGTGTCGGGTGTGCGTTGCGCGCGCTGCGCGTCGACGAACGCGCGATCGACGACACCGAGCAGCCGGCCGTTCTGCACGACCGGATAGGCGCGATGCGTTTGCTGCGCGCCGAAGAACTGCGCGGCCACCGTCTCGAGCGTCGCCGTGCCGTCGATCGCGACGAGCGAGTCGGCGGGCGTCATCACCTCGCCGACGTCGTGCCGTTCGAGCGGATCGACGCCGTACTCGCGATAGATGTGATAGCCGCGGCGCGCGATCTTCTCGGTCATGATCGAGCGCTTCATCACGACCGTCGCGAAGCCGTGCGCGACAAGCGTCGCGGCGAGCAGCGGCAGCAGCGCATTCGCGTCGTGCGTGAGTCCGAATGCGAAGACGATCGCGGTCAGCGGTGCGCCGAGCGTTGCGCCGAGCGTCGCCGCCATGCAGACGAGCGGCCAGAGCGCCGGGTCGCCGCCCGGCAGCACCGGCGACAGCACGGTGCCGAGGCCCGCGCCGAGCATCAGCAACGGTGCGAGCACGCCGCCCGACGTGCCCGAGCCGAGCGCGATGACCCACATCACGGCTTTCACGACGAGCAACGCGAGTGCAATCTGCAGCGCGATGTGCTGATGCAGCAGATCGCCGATCACGTCGTAGCCGACACCGAGCGCGCGCGGCTCGAGCCAGCCGCCGACGCCGATCACGATCGCGCCGAGCGCGGGCCACCACATCCAGTGCACGGGCAGCTTCGCGAACGTATCCTCGACGCGATACAGCGCCGCCGACAGCCCGCACGCGAGTACGCCGGACAGCAGGCCCGCGACGATGCACGACAGCAGCGCGACGGGTGAGGGCGCGGCCGTCGTCAGCGGAAACAGCGGCTCGACGCCGAAGAACAGCGCGCGCGCGAAGCCGGCCACCGCACAGGCGAGCGCGACCGGCAGGAAGCTGCGCGGCCGCCATTCGAACAGCAGCAGCTCGACGGCGAGCAGCACCGCGGCGACCGGCGTGCCGAACACGGCCGTCATGCCGGCGGCCGCACCGGCGACGAGCAGCGTCTTGCGCTCGGCGGCCGTCACGTGCACGCATTGCGCGATGAGCGAGCCGAGCGCGCCGCCCGTCATGATGATCGGGCCTTCGGCGCCGAACGGGCCGCCGCTGCCGATCACGATGCCCGACGACAGCGGCTTGAGCACCGCGACCTTCGGCGACATGCGGCTCTTGCCGAACAGGATCGCCTCGATCGCTTCGGGAATGCCGTGCCCGCGGATCTTCTCCGAACCGAAGCGCGCCATCAGGCCGACGACGAGCGCGCCGATCACCGGTACGGCGATGACCCACGCGCCGAGCGTGTTGCCGGCGGGCGAGCGGTCAGCGAACGAGAACTGCTGGAAGAAGAACAGGTTCGTGAACAGATGGATCAGGCTCAACAGCACGAACGCCGCGAGCGTGCTGAGCAGGCCGATCACGGCGGCTAGCAACGCGATCCTGGGCAGGCGTTCGTTGGTCGAGAAATCGCGTTTGTGCGGTGCGTTCATCGGAGTCGGAAAAACGGAGGTCAGTAATCGATCTGGGGAACCTGGAATGCGCCCTTGAGCGACTTCAGCTCGGCGCGATGCATCGCCGCGAGGCGCGCAAGCAGCGTTTCGCCTGCCGGCTCGAGGTGCACCTCGACCTGCCGGCGATCGGCTTCGCTCGGCTTGCGCTTCACGAGGCCGAGCGCCTCGCAGCGTGTGACGAGCGCGACGACGCCGTGATGCTGCGCCTGCAGCCGCTCGGCGAGTTCGCCGATGGTCGCCCATTCGCGGTGCGGATAGCCCTTGATGTGCAGCAGCAGCAGGTATTGCAGCGGCGTCACGCCTTCGCTTTGCGCGGCGCGCTCGGAGAAGCGTTCGAAACGCCGCATCTGGTAGCGGAATTCGGACAGTTGCTGGAAGTCGCTTTTGGTCAGCGCACGTCGGCTATCGGTCATCGCAGGGGCGGAAGGTCGGTTTCAATAGCGCGCCAATATATCACAACATGATATAAATGGCCGTATTTGAACGATGTTTGCGTTGTTCGGCTTTCGCGCGCGTTACGCGGCTTCGAGTATCTGCGTCTGCTGGTACAGGCCCGTGACGAGGTCCGTCTGCGTGATGATGCCGACGAGCCGGCGCGACGCGTCGACGACCGGAATATGGTGGTGGCCCGAATGCGTGAACAGCGGCACGAGCGCGGTCAGCGGCAGCGTCTGCGGCACCGACGCGACGTCGCGCGTCATCACGGTCGACACGCTCGGCGGCTGGCCGCCGAACGATTCGGGCAGCCGCGCGGACAGGCGCTGCCACAGCGCGGCAGGCCGGCGCAGCGGGCGCGTGAGGTCCGCGCGCGTGACGATGCCGGTCAGCCGGCCGTCCGCGTCGACGACGGGCAGCGCCTTCACGCGATGACGGTCGAGCAGCGTGAGCGCCGCGGTGATCGACGTCGACGGCGCGATGCTGATCGCGTTCTTCGTCATCAGGTCCGCGCACGTGAGCTGGCCAAACGTGCGCGCATAGGCCTGCATTTCGGTTTCGCGCAGCAGCGTTTCGAGATCGTCCGGATCGACGTCGAGCCATTCGCTGCGACGCTTGAGCACCGCGTCGAGATCCTCGCGCCTGAAGCCGCCGCGTGCCGGCGTCGCCGCCTGCGGCTTCGCGTCGCCGCGCGCGCTGCCGTGCGGATAGCGGTGGCCGGTCAGCGCGTGGTACACGAGCGCGGCCGACAGCAGGATCGCCGATTGCAGCAGAATCGGTTCGAGCACGAAGCCGAAGCCGAGCGCATGGATCGCGGGGCCGCCGACCACGGCCGTGAGCGCGACCGCACCCGACGGCGGGTGCACGCAGCGCAGCACGAACATCCCGCCGATCGCGCAGGCGATCGCGACCGCGGCGGCCGTGATCGGATCCGCGATCCACTGTGCGCACGCGACGCCGACGGTCGCGGCGACGAGATTGCCGCCGATGATCGACCACGGCTGCGCGAGCGGACTCGCGGGCACCGCGAACAGCAGCACGGCCGAGGCGCCCATCGGCGCGACCAGCAGCGGCACGAGGCCCGGCACGCCCGGCAGCAGCCGCATCGTGACGCCGACCGTCGCAATGCCGACGAGCGCGCCCGTGCACGAACGCAGGCGCTCGCGCCAGCCGAGCGTCATCGGGTGGGGAATGAAGCTGTGCAGCCATTGGCGCAGCGTGCGGCGCGACGGGGAGGAGCCTGACGACATGGACGTAACGGTTGAAAAGATCGGACGCATCGCGGCGGCATGCCGCGGGCCGGGCCGGAATTATATCGCGTCGTGATACAAATTGTCGCGCTGCATCAACGCGTTGCGCGCAGGCGACGCGCGTTCCTTGCGGCAACCTTTCATTCGATGAAAGCCGCCGCGTGCGTCATTGCGCAAATTTGTCTGCGGCGGCGTACAATTCCGGCCACCGAATCCCCGCTATGTCAGAACCCCGTCCGCCATGCCCGCTCTCCCGCCTTCTCCCCGGCACGGTGAGCGATGTCGCGCGGTTCGCGGCCGTGCTGCATCGCCCGGCTGACGCGCACGCGGCCGACGCCTTCTCCCCACAGACTCTCCCGAAGCCAATTCAATGGACATGCTCGAAAACATGCGCCTGTTCGTGCGCGTTGTCGAAGCCGGCAGTTTCACTGCGGTCGCGAAAGAGATCGATGCGACTACAGCGCAGGTGTCGCGCGCCGTGTCGAATCTCGAAGCGCACGTGCAGACGCGTCTTCTGCATCGCACGACGCGTCATCTCGGTCTGACCGAAAGCGGCGAGCGCTATTTCGAGCGCGCGAAATCGATCCTCGCGGAGATCGACTACGCGAACGCCGAGGCGCGCAATGCGCTGCTGCGGCCGAGCGGGAAAATGCGCATCCATGCGATGACGGGGCTCGGGCAGAGTCATGTCGTATCGTCGATCGTCCGCTATCAGGAGGACAACCCCGAGGTGTCGGTCGAGCTGACGCTTGCGCAGCGCATGCCGAACCTCGTCGAGGAAGGGTACGACGTGTCGATCGTCACGGCGTCGCAGTTGCCCGATTCGGGCTACGTCGCGCAGACCTGCGGCACGAGCTGCAGCGTGCTCGTCGCGTCGCGCGACTATCTCGCGCGGCACGGCACGCCGCAGACGCCGGACGATCTGCCGAATCACGTGTGCCTGCGTCTCGACACACCGGCGTCGCCCGCGAGCGAGTGGCGGCTCGAACGCGCCGACGGCGAGGAGACCGTGTACGAACTGCAGCCCGCGCCGTTCCAGGTCAACGTGCCGGACGCGCTCTGCGTCGCGGTGCGCGCCGGGCGCGGGATCGCCTGCGTCGCGCTCTATACGGTGCTCGACGATATCCGCGAAGGGCGGCTGATCCGCGTGCTGCCCGAATACCGGTTGCAGACCGTCAGCGTCTATGCGGTCTATGCGACGCGCCGCTATCTCGATGCGAAGATCCGCACATTCCTCGACCATCTGCGCACGACGCTGACGCCGGCGCTGGAGAACGACCTGCGCGAGCTCGACCGGCTGACGACCGAGCAGGCGCAAAGCGGCGGCCTGAAGCGAGCGTGATGCGGCGCGCGGGCGTATCGCCCGAACGCGCGATCCTGAACCGCGGCGATCACCCGTCCGCTGCGACGCGAATCCGCTCGAAGCGGCCCGCAAGCCACGCGTACGCGGCGATGCCGATCAGCCCGTGCGCGGCGACGAACCACAGGGCGCCGGCAAACGAGCCGGTGTGCGCGACGAAGTAGCCGATCACGAGCGGCGTGCGCGGGCGCGTTCGAGATCGACGGCGTCGGTGCCGATGCCGTTGATCTCGACGATTTCGAGCGCGCCGAGCCGGTCCATCAGCGCGGCGGACAAGCCGTCGACGCCGCCGATCACGACGCCCGGGATGCGCGGTGCGACGCGCGCGACCAATGCGTCCGGCTCATCGGTCGCATATAGCCGATGCACCGCGTAGCGGGCGGACGGTTCGGCGTCGATCGATTCGGGAAGCGGCTGGGTAAGCAGGATATCGATGGTCATCAGAGTCTCGGTCGGCGTGCGCGGCGCGGGCCGCGCATCGGGTGCAACCGAGTATAGGAATCGCATCGATGTTGGCCTAACATCAAACGCCTATTGATTGATTCAAGGCTTGAATGATCGAACTGCACCAGCTTCGCTGCTTCGTCGCGGTCGCCGAGGAACTTCACTTCGGGCGCGCGGCGAAGCGGCTCTTCATGACGCAGCCGCCGCTGAGCCGGCAGATCCAGCTGCTCGAACATGCGCTCGGCATCGCCTTGCTCGAGCGCAGCAGCCGGCAGGTGAGTCTGACCGCGGCCGGCGAACGCTTTCTGCGCGACGCGCGGCACATCCTCGAATTCTCGGCGCGGGCCGAACAGGCCGCGCAGCGCGTCGCGCACGGCGGCGCGGGCCGCATCACGCTCGGCTTCACGGCGGTCAGCGCATACCGGATGATTCCGATGCTGCTCGCGCATGCCGCGCACGCCTTGCCGGACGTGGACGTCGAGTTGCGCGAGATGGTGTCGACGGTGCAGATCGACGCGCTCGCGTCGCGGATGCTCGATGCGGGGTTCGTGCGCCAGCGCGCCGCGCGCCAGCCGCTCGAATATCGGCTCGTGCAGCGCGAGCCGATGCTCGTCGCGGGCGCAGAAGGCGCGCCGCTCGCCGTGCACGAACGGATCGGCCCCGACGATCTCGATCGCCAGCCGTTCATCGCGTATTCGCCGAACGAAGGCAAGTATTTCCACGACATGATTTCCGGGATGTTCGCGAGCGCCGGGCGGCTGCCGAACTACCTGCATTACGTCGGGCAGACGCATACGATCCTCGGCCTCGTGCGCGCGGGGCTCGGCGCCGCGCTCGTGCCGGCGTCCGCGCGCGAGCTGCACGTGGACGGCGTCGTGTTTCGTCCGCTCGCGGACGTCGACGTCGCGGCCGAACTGTATCTCGCGTGGCGGAGCGACAACGACAATCCGGCGCTGCCGGTATTCAATGCGATGGTCGAACGGTTTCTGACGGAAAGCGCGGACGGCGGCATCGCGTGAGGGTCGCGCCGGCGAGCGAGTGCGACGCAGGAAGGCGCAAAGCGAAAAGGCGAGGGGAAAGCGGCGGGGCGCCGGCCCGGCCGCACGCTTGAATCGACGTGCGGCCAGGCCCGGCGACAGGTCAATGCGTGACCGACAGAAACAGATACGCGGCGAACAGCGACAGATGCACGACGCCGTGCAGCACGGTCGTGCGACCCTGGCTCAGCGTCAGCGTGCTGACGAGCAGCGTCAGCGCCAGCAGCACGGTTTCCATCGGACCGATGCCGAGCGTCAGCGGCTGGCCGACCCAGATGAACACGGCCGCGACCGTCGGGATCGTGAGCCCGATACTCGCGAGCGCGGAGCCGAGCGCGAGATTCATGCTGGTCTGCAGCCGGTTCGCGCGTGCGGCCGTCACGGCCGCGAGCCCTTCCGGCAGCAGCACGAGCGCGGCGATCACGATCCCGACCGCCGCTTCCGGCGCGCCGAGCTTCATCACGGCATGCTCGACGGCCGGCGACAGCAGCTTCGCGAGCAGCACGACCGCGACGAGGCTCGCGAACAGCAGCGCGAGGCTGATCAGTGCGGTGCGGCCGCTCGGCGGCGCCGCATGCACGGCCTCGTTCGCGCTGTCGTGATCGGCGAGAAAGTAGTCGCGATGGCGCACCGTCTGCACGAACACGAAGACGCCGTACAGCACGAGCGACGACACGCCGGCGAACGCGAGCTGCGACTTCGACAGCATCGGGCCGGGCGCCGCGCTCAGATAGTTCGGCATCACGAGCGACAACACGGACAGCGACGCGAGCACCGCGAGCGCCTTGCTTGCGCCGCGCCCATGAAAGTCCTGTTCGCCGTGCTTCCAGGCGCCGACGAGCAGACACAGCCCGACGATGCCGTTGCAGATGATCATCACGGCGGCGAACACGGTGTCGCGCGCGAGGCCCGATTTTTCCGGGCCGGCGCCGAGCATCACGGACACGATCAGCGCGACTTCGATGACCGTCACGGCGACCGCGAGCACAAGCGTGCCGAACGGCTCGCCGACGCGATGCGCGACGACTTCGGCATGATGGACGGCGGCGAACACCGCGCCCGCGAGCGCGGCCGCGAACAGCGCGATGACGAGGCCTTCGGCCGGCACGACGCGCGACAGCGCGAGCACCAGCCAGGCGGCAAGCGGGGCCCAGAGGGTCCAGCGTGGGAGCTGGTTGGACGAGATCGGCATGGAGGGTTTCCTTATTCGAGTGGCGACGCGCGATGCGTCGCCACGGGTTGACGAAGCCCGGCCGGACAATCCGCCGAACGAGGACGATGCAGCTGAAGGATGGCTGCGCGGTAGCGTCGCCGAGGTGTGCGGCCGCGAGGCCGCGACGGGCGCGGGCGGGCCGGAGCCCGTCGCTGGATGAAACGGTTCGATGCGGCCGGCGGCTCGGCGGCGGCGCCGTTCCGGCCCCGCATGACCGACGCCGGGCGCCGATGTCGGCTCGACACGCGGTTTTCCCCCGAAAGCCGGCGATTCGTCGAATCTTATCAGGCGTTCCGGGACCGTTATCTCGTTTTCGAACGCTTACATTGACCTTTCTGTTCGAAAAAAGTGCCCGGCCATGTCGATTTTGTGTCGTCGCAGCTTCCGTCATGCTGCGTTGCCCGACAAATTCGGGCTCGCCCTGACATAAATCTACCGACCGGTCGGTTTATAATCGCTCGCACTTCCACTTGATGACGGATCGCAAGCGATGGCTGTTTCTTCTGCACATTCGACGAACCCCGGCGCGTTGCCGCTGTCGGCCGTCGTCGGCGTGATCGGCGCCGGCGCGATGGGCGCGGGTATCGCGCAGGTTGCGGCTGCGGCCGGCCACACGGTCTTGCTGTACGACCTGAACGAAGCCGCTTGCGACAAGGCGCTGGCCGGCATTCGTGCGCAGTTCGCGCGGCTCGCGGAGAAAGGGCGGCTCGAGCCGGCCGAGGCCGAAGCCGCCGGCGGCCGCATCCGCGCCGTGCGCGCGCTCGCCGATTTCGCGCCCGCGGCGCTGATCGTCGAGGCGGCTGCGGAGCGGCTCGACGTGAAGCGCGAGATTTTCGCGACGCTGGAACGTCATGTCGACGATGCGTGTCTGCTCGCGACCAACACGTCGTCGATCTCGATCACGTCGATTGCGGCCGGGCTGCGCGCGCCGCAGCGCGTCGCCGGCCTGCATTTCTTCAACCCGGCGCCGTTGATGGCGCTCGTCGAGGTCGTCAGCGGGCTCGCGACCGCGCCCGAGGTCGCGCAGGCGCTTTACGCGACCGCGGCCGCGTGGGGCAAGAAGCCCGTGATGGCGAAGTCGACGCCCGGTTTCATCGTCAATCGCGTCGCGCGGCCGTACTACGCGGAGGCGCTGCGCGTGCTGAACGAACAGGGCGGCACGCCCGCGTCGATCGACGCGGTGCTGCGCGACGCCGGCGGCTTCCGGATGGGGCCGTTCGAACTGATGGACCTGATCGGTCACGACGTGAACTTCGCGGTGACCGAATCGGTGTTCCGCGCGTACTTCAACGATCCGCGCTACACACCGTCGCTGATCCAGCAGGAACTCGTGAACGCGGGTTTCCTCGGCCGCAAGTCGGGGCGCGGCTTCTATTCCTATGCGGACGGCGCTGCGCCGCCCGTCGCCGAGGTCGAACCGCCGCGCGACGCGCCGGCCGACGTCGTGCTGTTCGCCGTCGACGGCCCGGCCGCCGCGCTGCATGCGCGCCTGGCCGAGCGCATCGCGGGCGCGCGCGTGCAGGATGCGCATCCGCACGAGCTGATCGCGACGGCCGGCCGCGCGTCGATCGCGCTGACGGACGGCCGCACCGCGACCGAGCGCGCCGCGCAAACCGGCATGACCGATCTCGTGCTCGTCGATCTCGCGCGCGATTACACGCAGGCCGGCGTCGTCGCGCTCGCGCGCGCCCTGCAATGCAGCGACGCCGCGTACGCGGACGCGGTCGGCCTGTTCCAGCAGGCCGGTTTCCGCGTGATCGGCCTCGGCGACGTGCCGGGGATGATCGCGATGCGCACGGTCGCGATGCTCGCGAACGAGGCGGCCGACGCCGTGAACCAGGGCGTTTGCTCGCCCGCCGATCTCGATCTCGCGATGGAGAAGGGCGTCAACTACCCGTGCGGCCCGCTCGCGTGGGCCGACGCGATCGGCGTCGGCCGCGTTTACCGCGTGCTGTCGAACCTCGCCGCGAGCTACGGCGAGGACCGCTATCGCGTCTCGCCGCGCATCGCCGCGCGGCACGCGGCCGGCCGGTCGTTGCGCGCGTAGCCGCGATCCCGATCACGACAACGACATATTCCCTTGGAGGAGCACCCCGATGACTTACCCGACGCACCCCGCCGCCGCGCTCGAGCCGATCGAGACCGCCAGCCGCGACAAACTGCAGGCGCTGCAGCTCGAGCGCCTCAAATGGTCGCTTCGCCATGCGTATGACAACGTCGCGCACTATCGCCGCACGTTCGACGCGGCGGGCGTGCATCCGGACGATCTGAAAACGCTCGCCGATCTCGCGAAGTTCCCGTTCTCGACGAAGCACGACCTGCGCGACAACTATCCGTTCGGGCTGTTCGCGGTGCCGCGCGAGCAGGTCGTGCGCGTGCACGCGTCGAGCGGCACGACCGGCAAGCCGACCGTGGTCGGCTACACGGCGCGCGACATCGACACGTGGGCGAACGTCACCGCACGGTCGATCCGCGCGGCGGGCGGCCGGCCCGGCGACACGCTGCACAACGCGTTCGGCTATGGGCTCTTCACCGGCGGGCTCGGGATTCACTACGGCGCGGAACGGCTCGGCTGCATGGTCGTGCCGATGTCGGGCGGCCAGACCGAGAAGCAGGTACAGCTGATCCGCGACTTCGAGCCGAAGATCATCCTCGTCACGCCGTCGTACATGCTGAACCTGATCGACGAGATGGTGCGGCAGGGAATGGACCCGGCGCAGTCGTCGCTGAAGATCGGCATCTTCGGCGCCGAGCCGTGGACGCAGGCGCTGCGCGAAGAAGTGGAGACGCGCGCGGGCATCGATGCGCTCGACATCTACGGGCTGTCCGAAGTGATGGGCCCGGGCGTCGCGTGCGAATGCGTGGAGACGAAGGACGGCCCGGTGATCTGGGAAGACCACTTCTATCCGGAGATCGTCGATCCGGTGACGGGCGAGGTGCTGCCGGACGGCAGCGAGGGCGAACTCGTGTTCACGTCGCTGACGAAGGAGGCGATGCCGGTGATCCGCTATCGCACGCGCGATCTCACCGCGCTGCTGCCGCCGACCGCGCGCGCGATGCGCCGCCTCGCGAAGATCACCGGCCGCTCCGACGACATGCTGATCGTGCGCGGCGTGAACGTGTTCCCGAGCCAGATCGAGGAACTCGTGGTCGCGCAGCCGAAGCTGTCCGGCCAATTCCAGATCACGCTGTCGCGCGACGGGCACATGGACCGGCTCGACCTCGCGGTCGAGCTGCGCTCCGAAGCGACCGCGAGCACGACCGACGGCGAACGAGCCGAGATCGCACGCGCGCTGCAGCATCGCATCAAGACGATGATCGGTGTGTCGGCCGGCGTGACCGTGCTGGCCGCGGGCGGCATTCCGGCGAGCGCGACGGGCAAGGCGCGCCGCGTGGTCGACCGGCGGATCGCCGCGTAATCGCGGCGCCGTGGCGGGCGCTGCTGTCTTTTAGCGAGGAAACCTGTTCGATGGATGGATTGAAGACTCTGGCCGTGACGGTCGATGCGCGCGGCATCGCGACCGTCGCATTGCAGCGCGGCGACGTGCTGAACGCATTCGACGAGACGATGATCGCCGAGCTGACCGACGCGTTTACCGTGCTCGGCGCGCGCGACGGCGTGCGTGCGATCGTGCTGCGCTCGGACGGCCGCGCGTTCTGCGCCGGCGCCGACCTGCAGTGGATGCAGCGTGCGAGCGCGAACGACGCTGCCGCGAACCTGCGCGACGCGGAGCGGTTCGCCGCGATGATGCGCGCGATCCGGCAGTGTCCGAAGCCGACCGTCGCGCGCGTGCAGGGCCACGCGTTCGGCGGCGGCGTCGGCCTCTGCGCGGCCTGCGACATCGTGATCGCGAGCGAGCACGCGCGGTTCGCGGTCAGCGAGGCGCGCTTCGGGATTCTGCCGGCCGTGATCGGTCCGTATCTGGTCGAGGCAGTGGGCCAGCGTCAGGCGCGCCGGCTCGCGTTGACGGCGACGCAGCTGAGCGCGCACGACGCGGTCGCGATCGGGCTGATCCATCAGGCCGTCCCGCTCGATGCACTCGACGACGCGCTCGACAAGACGCTCGCCGAACTCGGCCGCAACGGCCCGAACGCGCTGATGGAGATCAAGCGCTTCTTCGATGCGATCGGCGAGTATCCGCCGTCGGACGCGCGTGCGGCGTTCACGGCGCAGACGATCTCGCGCGTGCGCGCGACCGACGAAGCGAAGGAGGGCTTCGCTGCGTTCTTCGCGAAGCGTGCGCCTGCGTGGGAGCCGGCTGCGGAATAAAGGCGGGCCCGCGCATTGTGTTCTTGCCTCGCTTGCGGGATGCGCGCGCGAGCGGCGCGTTGCGCAACGCGTGCACGATTTGCGCGCGGCGCCAGGCGCTTGCTCTACAATGCGTGACCCCCGGCACGCCGCCGGCCCAGCCCCGACCGTTTGTTCGCGCCGATGATCGTTCACCGCCTTATCTCCGAGATCCTGTTCGGTTTCACCGGCCTGATGGGGATCATCAATCCGATCGGCATCGCCTTCCTGTTTCTCGAACGCACCGAAACGCTGACCGAGCACGAGCGGCATCTGCTCGCGAAGAAGGTCGCGTTCAACGCGTTCATCGTGCTGATGGTCGCGTTCTTCGTCGGCACGCCGGTGCTGCATTTCTTCGGGATCTCGATGGAGGCGCTGCGCATCGGCGGCGGCTTCGCGGTCGCGGTGTCGGGCTGGCAGATGCTGAACGAACCGGACGTGCCGGGCGGCGGCGATACGCCCGTCAAGCCGATCGATGCCAACGCGATCATGACGCGCGCGTTCTTCCCGCTGACCGTGCCGCTGACCGTCGGCCCCGGCTCCATCGCGACCGCGATCGCGCTGAACGCGAACCGCACGCACAAGCTCTCCGAATTCATGCTGTCGAGCATCGTATCGGTCGCGGTGTCGGCACTGATCGGCGTCGTGATCTGGCTCACGTACAGCCGTGCCGCGCTGCTCGCGCGCTATCTCGGCACCGAAGGGACGAAGGTCGCGATGCGCGTGTCCGCGTTCCTGCTGCTGTGCGTCGGCGTGCAGATCATGCTGACCGGCTTCTCGGAATTCCTGCGGCCGATCGCCGACCAGATCCGCTGACGTCCGCCGCACCGATCCGCGCGCCTGCAGGCGCGCGCGGGCCGGTATAACATGCGACGTTTCGGCCGCTGCGCGTGCGTACGCTTCGTCGTGTTTCCGCGCGCGTCGGCCGCAAGCTCAACCCGACTGGCGAGGCAGACGATGGAATACGTGAAATTCGGATCCACAGGACTGGAAGTGTCGAAGCTGGTGCTCGGCTGCATGACGTTCGGCGAACCGTCGCGCGGCACGCACCCGTGGACGCTCCCGGAAGCGGAAAGCCGCCCGATCATCCGCCGCGCGATCGAAGCCGGCATCAACTTCTTCGATACCGCGAACATGTACTCGGACGGCACGTCCGAAGAGATCGTCGGTCGTGCGCTGCGCGACTTCGCGAAACGCGACGAGGTCGTGATCGCGACGAAGGTGTTCTACCGGATGCGGCCGGGCCCGAACGGCGCGGGGCTGTCGCGCAAGGCGATCATGACCGACATCGACCAGAGCCTGAAGCGGCTCGGCACCGACTACGTCGATCTGTACCAGATCCACCGCTGGGACGACAGCACGCCGATCGAGGAGACGCTCGAGGCACTGCACGACGTCGTGAAGGCGGGCAAGGCGCGCTATATCGGCGCGTCGTCGATGTACGCGTGGCAGTTCGCGAAGGCGCTCTACACCTCACGGCAGCACGGCTGGACGCGCTTCGTCAGCATGCAGAATCACCTGAACCTGCTGTACCGCGAGGAGGAGCGCGAAATGCTGCCGCTCTGCGAAGCCGAAGGGATCGCGGTGATTCCGTGGAGCCCGCTCGCGCGCGGGCGCCTGACGCGCAACTGGGACGAATCGTCCGAGCGGCAGCAGAGCGATGCGGTCGGCCAGCGGCTGTACGATGCGACGGCCGATGCGGATCGCGCGATCGTCGATGCAGTTGCCGCGATCGCGGCCGCGCGCAACGTGCCGCGCGCGCAGGTCGCGCTCGCCTGGGTGGCGCAGAAGCGCGGCGTTACCGCGCCGATCGTCGGCATCTCGAAGCTGCCCCAGCTCGACGACGCGCTCGCCGCGCTCGACCTGAAGCTGACCGACGACGAGATCGCGACGCTCGAACGTCCGTACGTGCCGCACGCGGTCGCCGGGTTCAACTGACGGCGCCGTTACGCATCGCGCGCGGCGCCGCTTGCCTTCAGCGCGCGGCGGCGAGCATCGGATACGTGAACAGCGCGAAGTGCACGAGATTCAGCCCGATGTGCGCGAGCGCGGCGGCGAACAGCCCGCCGCGTCGCCAGGCGATGCCATAGCCGATGCCCGCGACGGTGCCGAGCACGATCCACGGCCAGCCGCCGGCCGCGTGCGCGGCGCCGAACGCCAGCGCGGCGATCGCGAGCGCCGCGGGCGCACCCCAGGAGAACCGGCGCAGCACGCGTTCGAGCCCGCCTTGCAGATAGCCGCGAAACAGCGCCTCTTCGGCGAGCGTGACGAGCAGCACGTTGTTCGCGAGCCACAGCCAGCCGGACGGCGGCCATTTCGGCGCCCAGCCGACGAGGCCGAACGCGAGTGCGCCCGCGAGACAGGCGCCGGCCGTCGCGACGGCTGCGGCGGCACCGACGCGCACGGCGCGTGAGATCGGCACGGCGGGCGCGATCCAGGGCAGCACCCACATCAGCCAGAGTCCGACGAGCGGCTTGTCGAGGTTCAGGTACATCGTGAACGGCACCGCATCGGGCGTGAAGCGCACGGGGCCGATCACGCGGGGATTATGAAAACCCGGCAGCAGATGCAGGCTCAATGCGATTGCCAGCGCGACAAAGGCGACGTGCGCGACGATGCGCAGCGTCGGCGGACGGCCCGGCGCGACACCCCACGCAATCGCGGCCAGCAGGGCGAGCGGCAGCAGCGCGATCGGCGCGAGTTCGCCGAGCGCGAGTGCGCCCGCATAGCCGAGCACGGCCAGCACGAGGCTCGCGCGGCGCAGCGGACGATGCCACGCGAGCGCGGCGGACGCGAACAGCGCGAACCACGTCGCGACGAAGGGGAAAGAGAGGGCGGTCATGCGGCGCGTCGGATTCGTCAAACAAGACGGCGCGCATCATACCGCAGCGATACAGCCAGGCGGCCGTGCGCCGCTGCGAGGCCGCACCGGCCGGGAACCGGCCGCTCTTCAGGGGCCTGCGGTTTCCGTGAGCCCTTCGCGGGTCGGGATGTCGACGCTGTTGCGGGCGCGCATCCGCCGCCGGTACCAGAACGTCCAGGCGAGCAGCCCGCCGAACACCGAGTAGCCGATGATCGGCGACACGACCAGCACGCGCTCGACCGGCCACGTCGCGACCATCCAGCAGCGCAGCAGCATCTCGAGCGTCATCCCGACGCCCCAGACGAACGTCATCAGCCGAAGCATCTGCCGCAGCCCCGATTGTTCGGCCCAGACGGCCTCGAAGCGCGCCGCGCCGCCGGCCATCTCGCGTGCGACGGTCGCGCGGGCGAGATAGAAGATCAGCGGCCGTTCACGGAACAGCGAGAGCAGGAACACCACGCCGATCGCGCCGGACGCGAGCGACTCGCGCATCAAGAGCGTCCGCGCGCTGCCGCCGAGCGCCATCCCGACGATCGACAGCGCGATGCCGAACAGCACGACGAGCGACACGGCATCGACGCGCCGCGACCGCACGAACTCGACGATCGACCAGACGACGGGCGGCACCGCCGAGGCATACAACGCGCCGGTTTCCCCGAAATACGGATGCGCGACGCGGTAGGCAACCCACGGCAGCAGCAGGTTCACGACGAATTCGAGGATCAGGCCGGCTCGCGGTTTCACGGGCGACTCTCGCGTGTGTGTGGACAGGACGCGCATGCGGAGGCCGGGCGGACCAAGGCGCCCGCCGGGCGGGCATGCGCGAAAGTTGTGCGGTCCAGTATATCGAAGAATCGCCTGATGCCACGTGCGGCCGTGCGCGGCAGGAAGCAGCCGGCATCGCGCGGCGGCGCCGACCGCGCCGGCCGCACAGTGCCCGCTAGGTCGCCGGCTGCACGATGATCTTCACGTTGCGGTCCTTGTGATGGACGAGTTCCTCGAAGCCGCGCGCGACGATGTCGCCGAGCGCGATGCGGCCGGTGATCAGCGGCTGCACGTCGATCCGGCCGTCGGCGATGAAGCGGATCACGTCCGCGAACTCGCCGTTGTAGGCCAGCGAGCCGATCACTTCCTTCTCGGTCGACACGATGTCGAAGAAGTTGAACGGCGCCGGCTCCTCGAAGATCCCGACCATCACCGACTTGCCGGCCTTGCGGATCACGTCGATCGCGAGCTTCGCCGTCGTCGTGTGGCCGATGCATTCGAACGACACGTCGGCGCCGTAGCCGCCCGTCAGCGCCTTCACCTCGGCGATCGCGTCCGAGGTCTTCGGATCGATGACGACGCTCGCGCCGACTTCGAGCGCCTTCGCCTTGCGCGCGTCGGACATCTCGAGCGCGATCACGCGGCCCGCGCCGGCTGCCTTCGCGCACATGATCGTGCAGAGCCCGATCGTGCCCGCGCCGACCACGACGACGGTCTGCCCGACGATGCTGCCGGCCTTCTTCACCGCGTGCAGCCCGACCGCGAGCGGCTCGATCAGCGCGCCGGCCTCGGTCGGGAAGCCGTCGGGCAGCCGGTACAGCAGTTCGGCGGGCACGTTGACGTATTCGGCGAACGCGCCGTTGTTCATCAGTCCGGTGAACGCGAGGTTTTCGCAGATGTTGTAGAGCCCGTGTGTGCAGTACCAGCAGGTGCCGCAATGCTGGCAGGCGTCGGCAGTCACGCGGTCGCCGATCGCGAAGCCCGTCACGCCGTCGCCGAGCTCGGCGATCTCGCCGCTGAACTCGTGACCGAGGATGCACTGGCCTTTCAGGCCCGTCAGCGGGTGCGGCGCGTCGACCGGAATGAATACGGGGCCGGCGACGTATTCGTGCAGGTCCGAGCCGCAGATCCCGCACCAGTGCACGCGGATCTTCACCCAGCCGGCCGGCGGTCGCTCGGGCACGGGAACCTCTTCGACGCGGATGTCGCGGCGGCCGCGCCACACGGCGGCCTTCATGCTGCGGGCGGAACTCGATGCGGGTGTACTCATGTTGTTGTCTCCGTGGGTTGTCTGTCGTCGTGCCGCGATGCGCGGCACCGTGGCGCGCTGTGCGATCGCGCGACGCACCGCATGCAGGAACGGGGCCAGCGTGCTGCGTGTGGCGCGCGAGCGCCGCGCGGGGCAGGCGATGGGCGGCGCACCATCGTGCGCAGCCGCGCCGGCCAAGGCGCCGTGCGAATGCGCCGACGCGCGGTTCTGCACGTGCGCATCGGGCGGCGGGTGAGACGCTGGGACGTTCGTCTCAGCCGATTGAGACGGTTTGCGAGACGGATGCGCGTCGACTGTGGTGTGTCGCGGCCGAGAACCGCGCGGTCGATTGCGCACCGGTCGTCGCGCGGCGCGCATACGCGTGGCCTGCATCGCAGCAATACACGGTATTACGTCGATTTCGTCGATTGCGTCGATCGGCTCGATTACGCCGATTACGCCGATTACGCCGATTACGCCGATTGCGGTGATTACGCCGATTACGCCGATTGGCTCGACCGCACCATTACGCCGATTGCCTCGATCGGCGAAACGCATCGTTGCGCGCTGCACCCCTTTACTTGAAGTGAACTTCAATTTGTATGATGGGCGCCGGTTCGCTCGTGCCCGCAACGGATACGCCGATGCGCGCGACCGCTCACAACGGAGATCGCAGATGACCGAATCGTCTGTCGCGGCGTCGGTCGCCGCCACGCCGTCGCGCGGCTATCGCGCGGCCGTCGTCAACGTCGTGCTCGCGAGCATCGTGTCGGCGCTGCACGTCGGCAAGGCGACGATCGCGCTGCCGTCGCTTCAGCAACAGTTCGGCGGCTCGCTCGCGTCGCTGAGCGCCATCATGTCGGTCTTTCCGTTCGTCGGCGTATTCGGCGGAATCGCGGCCGGGCTGCTCGTGCGGCGCTGGGGCGATCGGCGGCTGCTGGTCACGGGACTCGTCGCGCTCGGCGTCGCCAGCGTCGCCGGCGCAGTCGCGGACAGCTTCGCGGTGCTGCTCGCCACGCGCGTCGCCGAAGGCGTCGGCTTCGTGATCGTCGTCGTCGCGGCGCCGGCCGTGCTGAACCGCGTGACGCCGCCCGCGTCCCGCGCGGTCGTGTTCGGCCTGTGGAGCACCTTCATGCCGGCCGGCATCGCACTCTCGATGGTCGTCGGGCCGCTGCTCGGCGGCTGGCGCAGCGGCTGGGTCGCCGCCGCGGTGCTGACGTTCGCCGCGGCCGCCGCGCTGCCGATGACGACGTCCGCCGGCCCGCCGG
>NZ_KV786552.1:0-919 GCF_001806955.1 Burkholderia sp. HMSC10F09 | reverse complement strand
CCGCCGACGAACAGGTGCGCGGCGGCAAGACGCTGCCGCTGAAGAACATCGCCGACGAAGCGATCGCGATGGGCGGCTGCGACGCGGTGAAGAGCGTGATCGTCTATCGCCGCACGGGCGGCAAGATCGACTGGCATGCCGATCGCGACCTGTGGATGCACGAACTGGCCGACGGCGAATCCGACACCTGCGCGCCCGAATGGGTCGGCGCCGAGCATCCGCTGTTCATCCTCTACACGTCCGGTTCGACCGGCAAGCCGAAGGGCGTGCAGCACAGCACGGGCGGCTACCTGCTGTGGGCCGCGCAGACGATGAAGTGGACCTTCGACTGGAAGCCCGCCGACGTGTTCTGGTGCACGGCCGACATCGGCTGGGTCACGGGCCATACCTACATCACGTACGGGCCGCTCGCGTGCGGCGGCACGCAGGTCGTGTTCGAAGGCGTGCCGACGTATCCCGATGCGGGCCGCTTCTGGAAGATGATCGGCGATCACAAGGTGAGCGTGTTCTATACCGCGCCGACCGCGATCCGCTCGCTGATCAAGGCAGCCGAGGCCGACGAGAAAGTGCATCCGAAGAGCTATGACCTGTCGAGCCTGCGCATCATCGGCACGGTCGGCGAGCCGATCAATCCGGAGGCGTGGATGTGGTACCACAAGCACGTCGGCCAGGAGCGCTGCCCGATCGTCGATACGTGGTGGCAGACCGAAACCGGCGGCCACATGATCACGCCGCTGCCGGGCGCGACGCCGACGGTGCCCGGTTCGTGCACGCTGCCGCTGCCGGGCATCATGGCCGCGGTCGTCGACGAGACGGGCCAGGACGTGCCGAACGGCCAGGGCGGCATTCTCGTCGTCAAGCGGCCGTGGCCGTCGATGATCCGCACGATCTGGGGCGACCCGGAGCGCTTCAAGAAGAG
>NZ_KV786551.1:0-5392 GCF_001806955.1 Burkholderia sp. HMSC10F09 | reverse complement strand
CCTTGAACACGGAAATCCTGACACCCCCGCTCGTCGCCCGGGCTGCGTAAGCACCGGCCACAAAGCCCCGTGCCGCGTGGGCGCTCGAAGCCCGCATAGCGACGCGCGACCCAATGCAGGCGCACTCGGTGCCCGCCCCGCATGCCGTCCCAGGAACGACCCTTGCTCGCCTGATCCCGATCGAGACCCCATCGACATTCGAACATCGACGTGAAAAAGAGATCAGGCGAGATTCGAATCGGCATTTCAGGCTGGCGCTACGCGGGATGGCGCGGCACGTTCTACCCGCAAGGACTGAAGCAGGCAGCGGAGCTGCGCTACGCGTCGAGCCTGATGCAGACGATCGAAATCAACGGAACGCATTACAGCCTGCAATCGCTGGACAGCTGGCAGCACTGGTACGCACAGACACCGCCGGGATTCACGTTCAGCGTAAAAGGCGCCCGCTACCTGACGCATCTGCTGCGCTTTCGCGACGAAGCGGCGACGGTCGGCGCCGCGAACTTCTTCGCACAGGGCGTGCTTGCGCTGAAAGACAAGCTTGGCCCGATCCTGTGGCAGTTCCCGCCCTCCCTGCGCTTCGACGCGGAGCACATCGAGCGCTTCCTGACACTGCTGCCGCACGATACCGAAGCGGCGCTCGCGTTCGCCGAACGGCATGACGCGCGCGTGAAGACGCCCTACCTCAGGATCGACCGCAAGCGCCGCTTGCGTCACGCGATCGAGGTGCGCCACGAGAGCTTCATGGATCCGGCGTTCATAAAGCTGCTGCGCCGCCACAAGGTCGCACTCGTCGTGTCGGATTCGACCGAGCCATGGCCGCAGTTCGAGGATCTGAGCGCGGATTTCGTCTATATGCGGCTGCACGGCACCGAAACGAAATATTCGGGCGAATACTCGGATGCCGCGCTCGACCGCTGGGCGAACCGGATCGACGCATGGCGCCGCGGCACGCAGCCTGCCGACGCACGGCTCGCCGCGCCGGAACTGCCGCCGCCGCGCGCGCAGACGCGCGACGTGTACTGCTATTTCGACAACGATGCGAAAACGCACGCGCCGTTCGACGCGCAGCGTCTGATGGAGCGCCTCGGCCTGCATGCACATGCGGCGGCGACGGCCGACGACAGCGCGGCGGCCGTCGCCGAACACGATGAACCCGAACCGTAAGGAGAAAAACGATGACTCTGCTTATCTACCTGGTCGGATGGATCATTTTCATCGGCGGCGTCGCATGGGGATTGATGACGCTGCATGTGTCGCAGCACATCATCGAGATCGTCGCCGTCATCCTGTTCGGCATCGCCGTGATCACCGGCGCGACGCGCGCACGCAATCGCGACCGGTCCTAGCGCGATGCGTGCGTGCGCACGACCGCTCTGCGCACGCACGCCGCATCGTTCGCGGCCCACCACGCCTCAGCGCCGGTTCGATCGCGACACGACGTCGATCCACACCGCGAGCACCAGCACCGCGCCCTTGACGATCATCTGCCAGTACGCGTCGACGTCGAGCATCGACATCCCGTTGTCGAGACTCGCCATCACGAGCGCGCCGATCAGCGCGCCGTACACGGTGCCCGACCCGCCGCGCATCGACGTACCGCCGATAAAGCACGCGGCGATCGCGTCGAGTTCGCCCATCGTGCCGGCGGACGGCGATCCTGCGGCGAGCCGTGCGGTGTTCACGATCCCCGCGAACGCGCACATCAGCCCCATCAGCGCAAAAATCGCCAGCTTCACGCGGTCGGTGTCGACGCCGGACAGCCGCGTCGCCTCGAGATTCGATCCGACTGCATAGATGCGCCTGCCGAACACGGTCTGCGTCGCGATCCACGAGAACACGCCGAGCAGCGCGAGCAGCAGCAGGACCGGCACCGGAATGCCGCCGTAACGGTCGAGCGTCGCCACGAACGCGAACAGCACGGCACCCGCGCCGACGACCTTCGCCGCGTCCTGCCACACCGGCGCGACCGCGAGCCGGTAGCGGCGCCGCGTGCCGCGCTGACGCACGACGAGCAGCGCGACGAGCGCGAACAGCAGCAGCGCGAGGCCGTCGCCGACGGCGCGCGGCAGATAGCCCTGCCCGATGAACACGAAGCCGTCCGATACCGGCGCGATGGTCGAACCGCCGGTCACACCGAGCAGCACGCCGCGAAACGCGAGCATCCCGCCGAGCCCGACGATGAACGACGGCACGCGCCGATAGGTCGACCACCAGCCGTTGAACAACCCGATCAGCACGCCGAGCGCGAGCACGGCGGGCACGGTCGCGGCTACGGGCCAGTGGCGGTTCACGTCGAGAATCGCCGCGACGCCGCCGAGCAGCCCGAGCAGCGAACCGACCGACAGGTCGATCTCGCCCGCGATGATGACGAACACCATGCCGCACGCGAGCATCCCGGTGATCGACATCTGCCGCAGCAGGTTCGACACGTTGCGCGGCGTAACGAACGCGCCGTCGGTCAGCACCGAGAAGAACAGCCAGATCGCGGCGACCGCGAACAGCAGCGCGAGCACCTTGTAGCGGACGAAGATCTGCCGCAGCGGCCGGCCCGCGCCGCGGCGCGCGTCGGCACCGGGCGCACCGCCCGGCGCGCCGGCGGAAGACGTAGAGGAAGACAGTTCGGTATTCATGTCGCACTCGTTGCGGTGGGTTCGGTCGGGCGCCGGCCGGCTTTCAGCGCGGCGCCGAGAATCTGTTCCTGCGTCAGGCCGTCGTTGACGAAATCGCCGCGCAGCTCGCCCTCGCCGATCACGAGCACGCGATCGGCGAGCCCGAGCACCTCGGGCATCTCCGACGACACGACGATCAGCGCGACGCCGCGCTTCGCGAGCGCGAAGATCAGCCGGTAGATCTCCGCTTTCGCACCGACGTCGACGCCGCGCGTCGGCTCGTCGAGAATCAGCACCTGCGGGTCGGCGAGCAGCATGCGCGCCAGCACGGCCTTCTGCTGATTGCCGCCGGACAGGCTCGCGATCGGCAGGAACGGATGCGCGGCACGCACGGACAGCCGCTGCATCTCGGTGCGGATCGCGTCGAGTTCGGCGGCCGCGTCGATCCGCCCGCGCGCCGCGAAGCGCCGCAGCACCGACAGCGTGATGTTGTGGCCGACGCCGAGCTGCGGAACGATGCCGTGCCGCTTGCGGTCCTCCGGCACCATCGCGATGCCCGCGCGGATCGCATCGCCCGGCGCACGGATCGCGAGCGGCCGGCCGTTCATCCGTACGTCGGCCGCGCACGCGCCCGGATACGCGCCGAAGATCGCCTGCATCAGCTCGGTACGCCCGGCGCCGACGAGGCCCGCGACACCGAGAATCTCGCCGCGCCGTACGCTGAACGACACGTCGTCGACACGCTTGCGCCGCGGGTTCGTCACGTCGTAGCAGGTCACGTTGCGCACATCGAGCACGACGTCGCCGATCTCGTGTGGCTCGCGCGGATACAGGTTGCGGATCTCGCGGCCGACCATCATCGAGATGATCCGGTCGGTCGTCAGCGCACGCATCGGCTCGGTCGCGACGTGGCGGCCGTCGCGGATCACGGTGACCGTGTCGCAGACGGCTTCGACCTCGTCGAGCTTGTGCGAGATGTACACGCACGCGACGCCGCGCCGTTTCAGATCGCGGACGATGTCGAGCAGGATGCGCGTCTCCGACGCGCTCAGCGACGACGACGGTTCGTCGAGAATCAGCAGCTTCGCGCGCTTGTTCAGCGCCTTCGCGATCTCGATCAATTGCTGATGGCCGCCGCCGTAGTTCATCACGGGCTGCGCGACGTTGATCGCGTCGATCCGCAGTTCGCGCAGCAGCGCCTCGGCGCGTCGCACCATCTCGGCATAGTGCATGCGCCCGCCGGGCAGCGTGATCTCGTTGCCGAGGAAGATGTTCTCGGCCACCGACAGTTCGGGCACGAGCATCAGCTCCTGGTGAATGATCACGATGCCCGCGCGCTCGGTATCGCGCACGCCGGATGCGACGAGCGGCGCACCTTCCCAGCGGATCTCGCCCTCCCACGTGCCGTGCGGATAGACGCCCGACAGCACCTTCATCAGCGTCGATTTGCCCGCGCCGTTCTCGCCGCACAGCCCGACGCATTCGCCGGGCCGCACGGTCAGGTCGATTCCGTCGAGCGCCTTCACGCCGTCGAAATCCTTGACGATGCCGCGCATCGTCAGCAAGGGTTCGGTCATACGTTCGTGCCTCGCAGTGTGCGCGCGGCCGCACCCGGCACCCGCGGCCGGCCGCGCGCGTCGCGCCGCTTACTGGCTCGCCAGCTGCGCCTGGGTGTAGAAGCCGTCCTTCACGACGACGTCGACGTTGCGCTTGGTCAGCAGCGTCGGCTGCAGCAGCACGGTGTCGACCTTCTTCTTGCCGTTGTCGTATTGCGCGTTGTACGCGGGCTTCGTGCCCTTCGCGAGATCGACCGCGAGCTTCGCCGCTTCGCCGGCGATCAGCTTCAGCGGCTTGTAGACGGTCATCGTCTGCGTGCCCGCGATCACGCGCTTGACGGCCGCGAGATCGGCGTCCTGCCCCGACACGGGCACCTTGCCGGCCAGATGCTGCGCGGCGAGCGCCTGGATCGCGCCGCCCGCGGTGCCGTCGTTCGACGCGACGATCGCGTCGATCTTGTTGTTGTTCGCGGTCAGCGCATCCTCGACGATCCGCAGCGCGGTCGATGCGCTCCACTCCGGCACCCACTGCTGGCCGACGATCTTGATGTCGCCGCGGTCGATCGCGGGCTTCAGCACCTTCATCTGGCCGGCGCGCAGCATCTTCGCGTTGTTGTCGGTCGGTGCGCCGCCGAGCAGGAAGTAGTTGCCCTTCGGCTTCGCGTCGATCACGCCCTGCGCCTGCAGCTCGCCGACCTTCTCGTTGTCGAACGAGATGTATGCGTCGACGTCCGCATCGAGAATCAATCGGTCGTACGACACGACCTTGATGCCGGCCTTCTTCGCTTCGGCGACGACGTTGCCGAGCGTCTTCGAATTGAACGGCACGATCACGATCACGTCGACGCCGCGCGAAATCAGGTTTTCGATCTGCGAGATCTGCCGCTCCTCGCTCGCGTCGGCCGACTGCACGGACACCTTCGCGCCGAGCTTCGTCGCGGCGGCGACGAAATAGTCGCGATCGCGCGACCAGCGCTCGACGCGCAGATCGTCGATGCAGAAGCCGATCTCGGGCTTGTCCTTGCTCGCGTGCGCGAGCGGCGCGCCAAGCGCGAGGACCGCCAGCGCTGCGGCGCCGGCGAGCGAACTCAATACGGTACGACGCGTCACGGATCTCATGTCTCCACTCCTCTTTATTGGACTACCTCGATACGCCGGGCGGGCGCCGGAATGCGCCGCCCGCTTCGAGCCATTGCAGGCCCCGCGCCATCGCGCGGCGGCCCC
>NZ_KV786550.1:0-7535 GCF_001806955.1 Burkholderia sp. HMSC10F09 | reverse complement strand
CGCCGGCCGGAGACGGTGCGGCCGCATCGGTCGCGCTGCTCGCGCTGCGCGCGCCGCAGGCCGGCGCCGACGCGCCCGCGTTCGGCCTGCTCGTACTTGGCTCGCCCGATCCGCGCCGCTTCCACGACGGCATGGCGACCGACTTCCTCGCGCAGATCGCGACGCTCGCGAGCGCCGCGCTCACGCGCCTGCTGCCGCACTGATGCCCCGCTCGCGATGACCGACGATCCGATCGCCGCCTACCTGTCGAACCTGAAGCACGTCAGGCAGTTGTCGGAACACACGCTGCGCGCGTATACGCACGAACTCGACGAGCTGAAGAAACTCGCCGCCGGCCGCCCGCTCGACACGCTGGTCGCGGCCGACATACGCGGCGCCGTCGCGCGTGCGCATGCGGGCGGGCTGTCGGCGCGATCGATCTCGCACCGGCTGTCCGCGTGGCGCGCGTTCTACCGCTGGCTCGCGCAGCGCGTCGAGATGCCGGCGAATCCGGTCGCCGCGGTGCGCGCGCCGAAGCGGCCGAAGACGCTGCCGAAAGCGCTGTCGGTCGACGATGCCTCCGCGCTGATGGACGCGCCGCTCGCCGATACGACCGAAGGCATCCGCGATCACGCGATCCTCGAGCTGTTCTATTCGTCGGGCCTGCGCCTCGCCGAGCTGATCGGCCTCGACGTCGCGTATACGCAGACCGGCGATTACCGGTCGGCCGGCTGGCTCGATCTCGCCGAAGCGGAAGTGACCGTGCGCGGCAAGGGCAACAAGGAGCGCAAGGTGCCGGTCGGCCGCAAGGCGATCGACGCGCTGAACGCGTGGCTCGCGGTGCGCGGCGAATTCGTGAAGCACGATCCGCATCCGCTGTTCCTGTCGGTGCGCGGCAACCGGATGTCGCCCGGCGTCGTGCGCGAGCGCGTGAAGCGCGCGGCACTCGCCGCCGGCATTCCCGCGCACGTGCATCCGCACGTGCTGCGCCATTCGTTCGCGACGCACGTGCTGCAGTCGAGCGGCGACCTGCGCGCGGTGCAGGAGCTGCTCGGCCATGCGAGCGTCTCGGCGACGCAGGTGTACACGTCGCTCGACTTCCAGCATCTCGCGAAGATTTACGACAGCGCGCATCCGCGCGCGAAGAAGCGCGACTGACGCGCGTTCCGTGTTATCCGCCGCGCGCGGCGACCGGCGACGGTCGGCTCCGCCCGCGGCCCATTTCGAATTCATCATGCAAACCGTCACACTGAAGCCGTCCAAGGAAAAATCGCTGCTGCGCCGCCATCCGTGGATCTACGCGAACGCGATCGACCGCGTCGACGGCAAGCCCGCGCCGGGCGCGACGGTCGTCGTGCGCGCGCACGACGGCCGCTTTCTCGCGCGCGGCGCGTACAGCCCGCAATCGCAGATCCGCGTGCGCGTATGGAGCTTCGACGAGAACGAGCCGATCGATCACGCGTTCTTCAAGCGCCGCGTGCAGCGCGCGGTCGCGCACCGCACCGCGATGGTGTCGGGCACCGGCGCCGTGCGCCTCGTGTTCGGCGAGGCCGACGGGCTGCCGGGCCTGATCGTCGACCACTACGTGGCGGACACCGCCGAAGCCGGCGCCGCGCCGCGCGGCCAACTCGTCTGCCAGTTCATGGCCGCGGGCGTCGAAGCGTGGAAGGACGCGATCGTCGCGGCGCTGGTCGGCGCGACCGGTTGCCCGAACGTCTACGAGCGCTCGGACGTATCGATCCGCGACAAGGAAGGGCTCGAACAGACGACCGGCGTGCTGGCCGGCGACGCGCCGCCCGCGACGCTGATCGTCGACGAAAACGGCGTGCGCTATCACGTCGACGTGCCGAATGGCCACAAGACCGGCTTCTACGTCGATCAGCGCGACAACCGCGCGCTCGTTGCGCAGCATGCCGCGGGCCGCGACGTGCTGAACTGCTTCTGCTACACGGGCGGCTTTTCGCTGGCGGCGCTCAAGGGCGGCGCGACGCGCGTCGTGTCGATCGACTCGTCCGGCGACGCGCTTGCGCTCGCGCAGCAGAACGTCGTCGCGAACGGCTTCGATCCGGCGCGCGCGACCTGGCTCGACGCCGACGCGTTCAAGACGCTGCGCCGCCTCGTCGACGAAGGCGAGCGCTTCGACCTGATCGTGCTCGATCCGCCGAAGTTCGCGCCGACGCGCGACAGCGTGGACCGCGCCGCGCGCGCGTACAAGGACATCAACCTGAGCGGGTTGCGCCTGCTGCGTCCGGGCGGCCTGCTGTTCACCTATTCGTGCTCGGGCGCGATCGACATGGATCTGTTCCAGAAGATCGTCGCGGGCGCGGCAGCCGACGCGAAAGTCGACGCGCGGATTTTGAAGCGCCTGGGCGCGGGCGTCGATCATCCGCTGCTCGCCGCGTTCCCGGAAGGCGAATATTTGAAAGGGCTGCTGTTGCAAGTCGTGTAAGCGCCCCGATCTTCGCGCGCGGCGTGCGACGCGGCAGGCCCGGCGGGCCGCTGCCCGCCGCTCGCTGCCCGCCGCTCGCTGCGCGCCATGCAGTCGGACTCGCGACGCACGCGGCGGGCGGCGCATGACGGCTTCATGCTCGCCTCTGTCGTCCGGCCGACCGACGCGGGCTTGACAGATATGTTTCAATGGATGGCTGTGCGCCCCGCTGAGCGGGCGCGTTGCACATCCTGGTTTTGACCCCGATTCACGAACCACAGGCGACCGACATGGCCACTCCCGTCACCATCCTCACCGGCTTCCTCGGCAGCGGCAAGACGACGCTGCTCAAGCGCATCCTGAACGAACATCACGGCATGAAGATCGCCGTGATCGAGAACGAGTTCGGCGAAGAGAACATCGACAACGAGATCCTCGTGCAGGACACGAACGAGCAGATCATCCAGATGAGCAACGGCTGCATCTGCTGCACGATCCGCGGCGATCTGGCGCGCGCGCTCGGCGATCTCGCCGCGAAGAAGCGCGAAGGCAAGCTCGACTTCGACCGCATCGTGATCGAGACGACCGGCCTCGCGAACCCGGGCCCGGTCGCGCAGACCTTCTTCATCGACAGCGAGATCGCCGACGACTTCCTGCTCGACGCGGTGATCACGCTCGTCGACGCGAAGCACGCGAACGCGCAGCTCGACGAGCACGAAGTCGTGCAGCGCCAGGTCGGCTTCGCCGATCGCCTGTTCATCACGAAGTCGGATCTGGTCGACGACGAGACCGTCGCGGGCCTCAAGCACCGCCTGATGCACATGAACCCGAAGGCTACGATCAAGCTCGTGAACTTCGGCGACGCCGACATCAAGGAAATCTTCGACCTGCGCGGCTTCAACCTGAACGCGAAGCTCGAGATCGATCCGGACTTCCTCGCCGAAGACGATCACGCGCACCACGACCACGATCACGACCACGATCACGCGCATTGCGATCACGATCACGGCCAATGCGCGCACGATCACGACCATGGTCACCACAACCATCACCACGCGCACCACGACGACAAGATCAAGTCGTTCGTGTACCGCAACGACCGCCCGTTCGATCCGAACAAGCTCGAGGACTTCCTCGGCGGCATCCTGCAGATCTACGGCGAGCGCATGCTGCGCTACAAGGGCGTGCTGTACATGAAGGGCGTCGATCGCAAGGTCGTGTTCCAGGGCGTGCACCAGATGATGGGCAGCGATCTCGCCGCGAAGTGGCTGCCGGCCGAGAAGAAGACCAACAAGATGGTGTTCATCGGCGTCGACCTGCCGCAGGACCTGATCACCGACGGCCTCGACGCCTGCCTGGCGTAACGCCCGCGCCCTTCGCGCACCGGCGCGGCGCCGCTTTCGGGCGGCGCCCGCGGCCGCTGCCGGGAAGGGTTTTGCCGTCATCGCTTTTTCGCGATTTGCGCGTTATATTTTCTAGATATTGGCGCAGCCGACGGGGATCGACCCGATACGGCGCACGCTTGCGATTCAGTTACAATACGTGCCCGCTGGAGTACGGCAATAACAGGCCCGGTTCTTGCAGAACATCGTCCGGGCATCGCAACCGCGCCGGATCGCCCATCCGCCACCGGCCGCGCCCGATGCGATCTGCCACGCAGCACACCGGTTCGCCGCGCGCGCAGGTCCGCGCCAGGCCTATCCTGGTATTTGAGAACCGGTTTTCCAGAGGCTTTCGGCCCCGCAGCGGCCAATCGCAAATGATTGCAAGCGCAGTTGCGGGTAATCCCAAAGTGCAGGCAATATCTCCTGATTTGCCGCACATTGAAGAAGCAAGCAGATGACGAAGAAACTCTTGACCGAAGCCGAAATCCTGAAGATGAGCGACAAGGATTACATGAATGAGGATCAGCTCGCCTTCTTCAAAGCTCGGCTCGAACAATTGCAGGCGGAAATTCTCCACAACGCCGGCCAGACGACCGAGAACCTTCGCGAGACGGTGATCGTGCCGGACCCTGCCGATCGCGCGACGATCGAGGAAGAGCATGCGCTCGAGCTGCGCACGCGCGACCGCGAGCGCAAGCTGCTCAAGAAGGTCCAGCAGTCGCTCGCCCGCATCGAGTCCGGCGAATACGGCTGGTGCGAGGAAACCGGCGAACCGATCGGCATCCCGCGTCTGCTCGCGCGCCCGACGGCGACGCTGTCGCTCGAGGCGCAGGAGCGCCGCGAGCTGCGCCAGAAGCTGTTCGGCGACTGACCGGGCGACGTTCCGCTCCGACACGCTGCTTCCCGAAAGCGCGCGGCCTGCCGCGCGCTTTTTGTTTTTCGGGCGCCGGTTCGCGCTCGCGCGATTTGCCGCCGCCCCTTGATATCGCGGCGCCCGCCCTAAAATGAAACGGACGCGCGCCGGGCCGCTCCCCGGCGCACTGCGATTCACCCGGCGGCGCGGCGCGCCGCCCGACTCATTCCCCGTTTTTCTCAAGGAACGCAGATGGAGCAATTTCACGGCACGACCATCGTTTCGGTCCGGCGCGGCGACAAGGTCGCGCTCGGCGGCGACGGCCAGGTGACCCTCGGCAACATCGTCATGAAGGGTGGCGCGCGGAAAGTGCGGCGGATCTACAACAACCAGGTTCTGGTCGGATTCGCGGGCGGCACCGCCGATGCGTTCTCGCTGCTCGACCGCTTCGAGGCGAAGCTCGAGAAGCACCAGGGCAATCTGACGCGCGCGGCCGTCGAACTCGCGAAGGACTGGCGCACCGACCGCATGCTGCGCCGCCTCGAGGCGATGCTGATCACGGCCGACGCGAACACGACGCTCGTGATCACCGGCAACGGCGACGTGCTCGATCCGGAAGGCGGCATCTGCGCGATCGGCTCGGGCGGCGCGTATGCGCAGGCCGCCGCGCGCGCGCTCGCGGAGAACACCGAGCTGTCGCCGCGCGAGATCGTCGAAAAGTCGCTCGAGATCGCCGGCGACATGTGCATCTACACGAACCACAACCGCGTCATCGAAACGATCGAGTAAGGACCGTACCATGAGCACCATGACCCCTGCCGAGATCGTCTCGGAACTCGACAAGCACATCATCGGCCAGGCGAAGGCGAAGAAAGCCGTCGCGGTCGCGCTGCGCAATCGCTGGCGCCGCCAGCAGGTCGCCGAACCGCTGCGCCAGGAAATCACGCCGAAGAACATCCTGATGATCGGGCCGACGGGCGTCGGCAAGACCGAAATCGCGCGCCGCCTCGCGAAGCTGGCGGACGCGCCGTTCATCAAGATCGAAGCGACCAAGTTCACCGAAGTCGGCTATGTCGGCCGCGACGTCGACAGCATCGTGCGCGACCTCGTCGAGATTTCGGTCAAGCAGACGCGCGAAAGCGAAATGCGCAAGGTGCGCAGCAAGGCGACCGATCAGGCGGAAGACCGCATCCTCGACATCCTGCTGCCGCAGCCGCGCGCGGTCGGCTTCGGCGGCAACGCCGACCATGCGAACGACGACAACAACGCGACGCGCCAGACCTTCCGCAAGCGCCTGCGCGAAGGCCAGCTCGACGACAAGGAGATCGAGCTCGATCTCGAACAGCCGAGCGTCGGGATGGACATCATGGCGCCGCCGGGCATGGAAGAGATGACCGAGCAGATCCGCTCGATGTTCTCGAACCTCGGCAGCGGCAAGAAGCAGCGCCGCAAGGTGAAGATCAAGGAAGCGCTGAAGCTGCTGACCGACGAGGAAGCGGCGAAGATGCTCAACGACGAGGAAGTGAAGACGAAGGCCGTGCAGAACGTCGAGCAGAACGGCATCGTGTTCCTCGACGAGATCGACAAGATCACGTCGCGCAACAACGAAGGCAGCGGCGGCGAAGTGTCGCGCCAGGGCGTGCAGCGCGACCTGCTGCCGCTCGTCGAAGGCACGACGATCAACACGAAGTACGGGATGGTGAAGACCGATCACATCCTGTTCATCGCGAGCGGCGCGTTCCATCTCGCGAAGCCGAGCGACCTGATCCCCGAACTGCAGGGGCGCTTCCCGATCCGCGTCGAGCTCGACTCGCTGTCGGTGAACGACTTCGAGGCGATCCTGGTCGCGACCGACGCGAGCCTCGTCAAGCAGTACCAGGCGCTGCTCGCCACCGAAGACGTCGAGCTCGAATTCGCGGACGACGGCATTCGCCGCCTCGCGGAAATCGCGTACTCGGTGAACGAGAAGACCGAGAACATCGGCGCGCGACGCCTGTACACGGTGATCGAGAAGCTGCTCGAGGAAGTGTCGTTCTCGGCCGGCAATCACGCCGGCGAGCGCGTGACGATCGACGCGAAGTATGTCGACCGTGCGCTCGGCGAAGTCTCGCAGGACGAGGATCTGTCGCGCTACGTGCTGTAACGCGCGGCGCACCCGACGCACGATGAAACGACGGGCGGCCCTTTGCGGGGCCGCCCGTTTTCCCTGTGGCGCGCGTTGCCGCGACGCGGCCGCTTACTGCCGGACCGGCTTCTTCGCGAGCTTGCGCTGGAGCGTGCGGCGGTGCATGTTCAGCGCGCGCGCGGTAGCCGAGATGTTGTTGTTGTTCTCGGCCAGCACGCGCTGGATGTGTTCCCATTCGAGCCGGTCGACCGACAGCACGACCGGGTTCTCGATCGCTTCCTCGGCCTGTACCTCGCTCGCGTTGGTCTGCAGTGCGGCGAGAATCGACTCGACGTTCGCGGGCTTCGCGAGATAGTTGTCGGCCCCTTCCTTCACGGCCTGCACGGCCGTCGCGATGCTCGCGTAGCCGGTGAGCACGAGAATCCGCGCGTCGGGCTGCAGGTCGCACAGCGGTGCAATCAGGCTCAGGCCCGAATCGTCGCCGAGATGCAGGTCGACGGTGATGAACTGAAATTTGCCCGCCGCGGCGAGCCTGAGCGCCGTCTCCTTGTCGTGCGCCTGCTGGACCGCATAGCCGCGACGCTCGAGGCCGCGTGCAAGCGTGCCCGCGAACACCTCGTTGTCGTCGATCACCAGGAAATTGTTGTCGCTCATAGGTTTCTCTCCGTCTACGTGTGGTTGGAGGCGGCCGCCGGCTGCACCGCGATGCGCGCGACCGGCAGTCGCAACACCGCGCGCGTGCCGCGGCCGCCGGCGGCCGGCCGG
>NZ_KV786549.1:0-34757 GCF_001806955.1 Burkholderia sp. HMSC10F09 | reverse complement strand
GCCGCCGGCAGTTGACCGCCGCGGCCCGGCCGGGCCGCGCTCACTCCGCGCCGCCGGCGCGGTTCATTGACGGCAGATGATGAAAAAGACGACCCTGAAATCGGTGTTTCTGACCGGCCTGCTGGTTCTCGTCCCGCTCGCGATTACGCTGTGGGTGCTCGGCCTCATCATCGGCACGATGGACCAGACGCTGCTGCTGCTGCCGGAATCGTGGCAGCCCGAGCGCATGCTCGGCTTCCACCTGCCGGGGATCGGCGCGGTGCTGACGCTCGCGTTCGTGTTCGTCGTCGGGCTCGCGACGCAGAACTTCATCGGCCAGAAGCTCGTCACGTGGTGGAACGCCGTCGTGCGGCACATCCCGGTGGTCGGGCCGATCTACACGAGCGTCAAGCAGGTGTCGGACACGCTGCTGTCGAGCAGCGGCAACGCATTCCGCAAGGCGCTCTTGATCGAATACCCGCGCCGCGGCTCATATACGATCGCGTTTCTGACCGGCACGCCCGGCGGCGACGTGGTCAACCATCTGACGGAAGAGTACGTGAGCGTGTACGTGCCAACGACGCCGAACCCGACGTCGGGCTTCTTCCTGATGCTGCCGAAGAGCGAAGTCATCGAACTCGACATGTCGGTCGATGCCGCGCTCAAGTACATCGTCTCGATGGGGGTCGTGGCGCCGCCGGCGCCGGTTCCGGTGCCCGCCCGCCGTCCCGTCGAGCCGCCGCTGTAAGCCAAGAATCATCGCCCGGGCCGCGCGTTGCGGCGCCCGTTGATCAAACCGAACGAAAGCAAACATCATGTCGATGCGTACTGAATACTGCGGTCTCGTGACCGAACACCTGCTGGGCCAAACCGTGTCGCTGTGCGGCTGGGTGCAGCGCCGCCGCGATCACGGCGGTGTGATCTTCATCGACCTGCGCGATCGTGAAGGCCTGGTGCAGGTCGTGTGCGACCCGGATCGCGCCGAGATGTTCGCGACCGCCGAAGGCGTGCGCAACGAATTCTGCGTGCAGGTGAAGGGCCTCGTGCGCAACCGTCCGGAAGGCACGGTGAACGCGGGCCTGAAGAGCGGCAAGATCGAGGTGCTCTGCCACGAGCTGAACGTGCTGAACCCGTCGATCACGCCGCCGTTCCAGCTCGACGACGACAACCTGTCGGAAACGACGCGCCTCACGCACCGCGTGCTCGACCTGCGCCGCCCGCAGATGCAGCACAACCTGCGCCTGCGCTACCGCGTCGCGATCGAAGCGCGCAAGTACCTCGACGAGCAGGGCTTCATCGACATCGAGACGCCGATGCTGACGAAGAGCACGCCGGAAGGCGCGCGCGACTACCTCGTGCCGTCGCGCGTGAACGCAGGCCAGTTCTTCGCGCTGCCGCAGTCGCCGCAGCTGTTCAAGCAGCTGCTGATGGTCGCGAACTTCGACCGCTACTACCAGATCACGAAGTGCTTCCGTGACGAAGACCTGCGCGCCGATCGCCAGCCGGAATTCACGCAGATCGACTGCGAGACGTCGTTCCTTGGCGAGCAGGAGATCCGCGACCTGTTCGAGGACATGATCCGTCACATCTTCAAGACGACGATCGACGTCGAGCTCGATGCGAAATTCCCGGTGATGCCGTACTCGGAAGCGATGGCGCGCTTCGGCTCCGACAAGCCCGACCTGCGCGTGAAGCTCGAGTTCACCGAGCTGACCGATGCGATGAAGGACGTCGACTTCAAGGTGTTCAGCACGCCGGCCAACGCGAAGGACGGCCGCGTCGCGGCGCTGCGCGTGCCGAAGGGCGCCGAGCTGTCGCGCGGCGATATCGACGGCTACACGGAATTCGTGCGCATCTACGGCGCGAAGGGTCTCGCGTGGATCAAGGTCAACGAGAAGGCGAAGGGGCGCGACGGCCTGCAGAGCCCGATCGTCAAGAACCTGCACGACGCGTCGATCGCCGCGATCCTCGAGCGCACGGGCGCGGAAGACGGTGACATCATCTTCTTCGCGGCCGATCGCGCGAAGGTCGTCAACGACAGCCTCGGCGCGCTGCGCCTGAAGATCGGTCATTCGGAGTTCGGCAAGGCGAACGGCCTCGTCGAGGCGGGCTGGAAGCCGCTGTGGGTCGTCGACTTCCCGATGTTCGAATACGACGACGAAGACGCACGCTACGTGGCCGCGCACCACCCGTTCACGAGCCCGAAGGACGAGCACCTCGAGTATCTCGAGAGCGATCCGGGCCGCTGCCTCGCGAAGGCATACGACATGGTGCTGAACGGCTGGGAAATCGGCGGCGGCTCGGTGCGTATCCACCGCGAGGACGTGCAGAGCAAGGTGTTCCGCGCGCTGAAGATCGGCGCGGAAGAAGCGCAGGCGAAGTTCGGCTTCCTGCTGGACGCGCTGCAATACGGCGCGCCGCCGCACGGCGGGATCGCGTTCGGTCTCGACCGTATCGTCACGATGATGGCCGGCGCCGATTCGATCCGCGACGTGATCGCGTTCCCGAAGACGCAGCGTGCGCAGGATCTGCTCACGCAGGCGCCGAGCCCGGTCGACGAGCGTCAGCTGCGCGAACTGCATATCCGTCTGCGTCAGCCGGAGCAGCCGGCGTCGTAATGCGCGAGCTGCATCGCGGCGTGTGCGGCCACGCGCACGCTCTCTGAAGAAAAAGGCGCCATCGTGCGCCTTTTTCGTTTTTTGCGGTACAGTCGCAGCACCTGCTGCGTGCTCGGCGACGATGCTCGCCGGACGCGCGGCCGCCTCGCGCCGTATGAAACAAAGATGACGAAGCCGCCGAAAATTCCCGAATCCGTTCTCGTCGTGATCTACACGCCCGAACTCGACGTGCTGGTGATCAAACGTGCCGATCAGCCCGATTTCTGGCAATCGGTGACCGGGTCGAAGGACACGCTCGACGAGCCGCTCGCCGTCACGGCCGCGCGCGAGGTCGCGGAAGAGACGGGCATCGTGATCGGCGCGGCCGACGTGCCGGCCGCCGCGCTCGTCGACTGGCAGCACCGGATCGAATACACCATCTATCCGCAATACCTGCACCGCTATGCGCCGGGCGTCACGCGCAACACCGAGCACTGGTTCGGGCTTTGCGTACCGCGCCGCGTCGACGTCACGCTGTCGCCGCGCGAGCACGTCGACTATGCGTGGCTGCCGTATCGCGACGCGGCGGCGCGCTGCTTCTCGCCGTCGAACGCCGACGCGATCCTGCAGCTTCCGGTGCGCGCGTCGTCGCTCGTGCACCTGCCGCACGGCTCGTCCGCATGAATGCGGAAACCCGCAAGCGCTTCGCGCAGTTGCGGCAGATGTTCCTGCAGGAGCGCGGCTCCGCGTCGCGGCTCGCGTTCACGACCGGCAACACGGTGCGCTTGTGCGAAGGCGGCGGCGAGTTCTTCCGCGCGCTGATCGACCGCATCGACGCCGCGCGCGAGCAGGTCATGCTCGAAACCTACATCTTCTGCGACGACGCGGCCGGCCGGCCGGTGTCCGACGCGCTGATCCGCGCCGCGCTGCGTGGCGTGCGCGTGCGCGTGATCACCGACGGCGTCGGCACCGCGCGCCTGCCGCTGTTCGACGCGTGGACCGAGGCCGGCATCGAGCACTGCATCTACAACCGCTATCTGTTCGGCCGCTTCGGCTTTTCGCGCACGCATCGCAAGCTCGCGGTAATCGACCGGTCGGCCGCGTTCTGCGGCGGCATCAACATCGTCGACGATTACGAGCAGAACGGCGCGCCGCTGCAGTATCCGCGCTGGGACTTCGCGCTCGAGCTCGCGGGGCCGGCCGTCGCCGACGTACGCGCGGCATTCGAGCTGCAGTGGCACCGCATCCAGTTCGGCCACAAGCCGTACGCGCAGTACGCGGCCGGGCTGCACGGCGGCGAGCCGTTCCCCGAGATGTTCCGGCGCTGGATTCGCAGCCACCGCTGGATCAAGGCCGGCGCGCTGCGCGTCGTGACCGAGCCGAGCGTCGCGTTCGTCGCGCGCGACAACGTCGTGAACCGGCGCACGATCGAGAAGGCGTATCTCGCGGCGATCGGCCGCGCGCGCCATCAGATCCGGCTCGCGAATCCGTATTTCATGCCGGGCCGCAAGCTGCGCCGCGCGCTGACGGGCGCCGCCCGGCGCGGCGTCGACGTCCGGATTCTGGTCGGCCGCAAGGAATTCGCGGCGCTCGACACGGCCGTACCGTTCCTCTACCGCGCGCTGCTGCGCGCCGGCGTGCGCGTCGCCGAATACGACAAGACGATCCTGCACGGCAAGGTGGCGGTGATCGACGACAACTGGGCGACGGTCGGCTCGTCGAATCTGGACGCGCTGAGCCTGATGCTGAACAATGAGGCCAACGTGGTGCTCGTGCGCTACGACGCGGTCACGAACGAGCTGCGCGATGCGATCGAGGCGGCATTCGCGGACGGCCGCGAGATCGATCCCGCCTGGTACGCGGCGCGGCCGCTCGGCGAACGCTTGCTGAGCTGGCTCGCCTATACGACCTACCGGATCGTCATGAAGGCGCTGACGGTAGGTGGTTACGACTAGGCGAGAGCGGCGCGGTGTCGGCGCCGGACCGCGCCGGGCGGCCGCGCAGCACGCGTCGTGCACGGGCGCATACCATTTCAAAACGTCCGCACGTTCGTGCGGAAAAGCCGCTCCGGCGCCGCCGGAATCGCGCAAAATAGCGGCTCGGTTAGACACCGGTTTCTAATAATTTCCTTGTTTCCGCGGGCGGTCGCACTCAATAATAGTACGGCCGTTCGATTTTATTTGAACCCCGAACGGTTACTGAAAAAGCTATGCGAAAAGGCGAACAGACGCGTGCCGCGATACTCGAAGCTGCTTTGGATCTTGCCAGCCGTGACGGGCTGGAAGGGCTGACGATCGGCCTGCTGGCCGAGCGCATGCAGATGAGCAAGAGCGGCGTGTTTGCGCACTTCGGATCGCGCGAGGACCTGCAGGTCGAGGTCGTGCGCGAGTATCACCATCGTTTCGAGAACGAGGTGTTCTTTCCGAGCCTGCGCGAGCCGCGCGGTCTGCCGCGTCTGCGGGCGATGCTGGCGCGCTGGATCGAGAAGCGCATCCAGGAGGTGACGACGGGATGCATCTACATCAGCGGCGCCGTCGAATACGACGACCGGCCGGACAGCCCCGTGCGCGAGCAGTTGATCGCGAGCGTGACGGCCTGGCGTGCCGCGTTGCTGCGTGCCATTTCGCAGGCGAAGGAAGAAGGTCATCTGCGTGCGGATTCCGATCCGGACCTGATGCTCTTCGAGTTGTACAGCTTCACGCTCGGCCTGCATCACGACGCGCGCTTCCTGCATTTGCCGGACGCGGTGCGCCTCACGTGGGCCGCGCTGGAAAAGACGATCGTTTCGTATCAGAGCGAGAGTCGCTAGCGGCGCGCGATCCGCCCGCCCGGCGCTCGAGCCGTTTGCCCACATTTGGAGAGAGTCATGGGACAGTACGCCGCGCCGCTGCGCGACATGCAATTCGTGTTGCACGAGCTTCTGAACGTCGAGGCCGAGCTCAAGCAGATGCCCAAGCATGCGGATCTCGATGCCGACACGATCAACCAGGTCCTCGAAGAGGCGGGCAAGTTCTGCGCCGAGGTGCTGTTCCCGCTGAACCAGGTCGGCGACCGTGAGGGCTGCAAGTACGTCGGCGACGGCGTCGTGACGACGCCGACCGGCTTCAAGGAAGCCTATCGCCAGTACGTCGAGGCCGGCTGGCCGGCGCTCGGCTGCGACCCCGAGTACGGCGGCCAGGGGCTGCCCGCATTCGTGAACAACGCGCTGTACGAAATGCTGAACTCCGCGAACCAGGCATGGACGATGTATCCGGGCCTGTCGCACGGCGCATACGAATGCCTGCACGCGCACGGCTCGCCGGAACTGCAGAAGGCCTATCTGCCGAAGCTCGTGTCGGGCGAATGGACCGGCACGATGTGCCTGACCGAGCCGCACTGCGGTACCGACCTCGGCATCCTGCGTACGAAGGCCGAACCGAACGGCGACGGATCGTACTCGATCACCGGCACGAAGATCTTCATCTCGAGCGGCGAGCACGACATGGCGTCGAACATCGTCCACCTCGTGCTCGCGCGCCTGCCGGACGCACCGCAGGGCACGAAGGGAATCTCGCTGTTCATCGTCCCGAAGTTCATCCCCGATGCATCGGGCGAGCCGGGCGAGCGCAACGGCATCAAGTGCGGCTCGATCGAGCACAAGATGGGCATCCACGGCAACGCGACCTGCGTGATGAACCTCGACAACGCGAAGGGCTGGATGGTCGGCGAGCCGAACAAGGGCCTCAACGCGATGTTCGTGATGATGAACGCCGCGCGTCTCGGCGTCGGCATGCAGGGTCTCGGCCTGACCGAAGTCGCTTACCAGAACTCGCTCGCCTATGCGAAGGAGCGCCTGCAGATGCGCTCGCTGACGGGTCCGAAGGCGCCGGACAAGCCGGCCGATCCGATCATCGTGCATCCGGACGTGCGCCGCATGCTGCTGACGCAGAAGGCCTATGCCGAAGGCGCGCGCGCGTTCACGTACTGGTCGGCGCTGCAGATCGACAAGGAGCTGTCGCATGCCGACGAAGCGGTGCGCAAGGAAGCGGCCGATCTCGTCGCGCTGCTCACGCCGATCATCAAGGCGTTCCTGACCGACAACGCGTTCGAGTCGACCAACCATGCGATGCAGATCTACGGCGGCCACGGCTTCATCTCCGAGTGGGGCATGGAGCAGTACGTGCGCGACGCGCGGATCAACATGATCTACGAGGGCACGAACTCGATTCAGTCGCTCGACCTGCTCGGCCGCAAGGTGCTCGGCGACATGGGCGCGAAGCTGAAGAAGTTCGGCAAGATCGTGTCGGACTTCGTCGAAGCCGAAGGCGTGAAGCCGGAGATGGCCGAATTCGTCAACCCGCTCGCGGATATCGGCGAGAAGGTGCAGAAGCTGACGATGGAAATCGGCATGAAGGCGATGCAGAACCCGGACGAAGTCGGCGCCGCGGCCGTGCCGTACCTGCGCACGGTCGGCCATCTGGTGTTCTCGTACTTCTGGGCGCGCATGGCGCGCATCGCGCTCGACAATGAAGCGTCCGGAGATCCGTTCTACAAGTCGAAGCTGGCGACGGCACGTTTCTACTTCGCGCGCCTGCTGCCTGAGACGGCCGCGACGATCCGCGCTGCGCGCGCCGGTTCGAAGACGCTGATGGAAGTCGACGAATCGCTGTTCTGACGCGACGCCGGGCGGCGCGCGACCTGCGCCGCCCGGCCGCAACGGTTCCTGGTACTCGTTTCGCCGTGCAGCCGTTCCGATTCGCGCTGCACGACACTATCGGAGACATCCCGTGAGCAATTTCCTGATTCGCAAGGTAGCCGTGCTGGGCGCCGGCGTGATGGGCGCGCAGATCGCCGCGCATCTCGTCAACGCGCGCGTGCCCGTGCTGCTGTTCGACCTGCCGGCCAAGGAAGGCCCGAAAAACGCGATCGCGCTGAAGGCGATCGAGAACCTGAAGAAGCTGTCGCCCGCGCCGTTCGGCGTGAAGGACGACGCGAAGTACCTCGAAGCCGCGAACTACGACGACGACATCGCGAAGCTCGCCGAGTGCGACGTCGTGATCGAGGCGATCGCCGAGCGGATGGACTGGAAGCACGACCTCTACAAGAAGGTCGCGCCGCACATCGGCCCGAACGCGATCTTCGCGACGAACACGTCGGGCCTGTCGATCACGAAGCTGTCCGAAGGGTTTTCGGACGAACTGAAGGCGCGCTTCTGCGGCGTGCACTTCTTCAATCCGCCGCGCTACATGCACCTCGTCGAGCTGATCCCGACCGCGCATACGCGTCCGGAGATTCTCGACCAGCTCGAGACGTTCCTGACGAGCGTCGTCGGCAAGGGCGTCGTGCGCGCGAAGGACACGCCGAACTTCATCGCGAACCGCGTCGGCATCTTCTCGATCCTCGCGGTGATCACCGAAGCTGCGAAGTTCGGGCTGCGTTTCGACGAAGTCGACGATCTGACGGGCAGCCGCCTCGGTCGCGCGAAGTCGGCGACGTTCCGCACCGCGGACGTGGTCGGTCTCGACACGATGGCGCACGTGATCAAGACGATGCAGGACAACCTCGCCGACGATCCGTTCTTCCCGGTTTACCAGACGCCGGCCGTACTCGCCGAGCTCGTGAAGCAGGGCGCGCTCGGCCAGAAGACAGGCGCCGGCTTCTACAAGAAGGAAGGCAAGGCGATCAAGGTGCTCGACGCGAAGACGGGCAGCTACGTCGATTCGGGCGCGAAGGCCGACGAAACCGTCGCGCGCATCCTGAAGCGCCCGCCGGCCGAGCGGCTGAAGCTGTTGCGCGAAACGAACCATCCGCATGCGCAGTTCCTCTGGTCGATCTTCCGCGACGTATTCCACTACATCGGCGTGCATCTCGAATCGATCGCCGACAACGCGCGCGACGTCGACCTGGCGATCCGCTGGGGCTTCGGCTGGAACGAAGGCCCGTTCGAAGGCTGGCAGGCGGCCGGCTGGAAGCAGGTCGCCGAGTGGGTGCAGGACGACATCGCGGCCGGCAAGGCGCTCGCCAACGTGCCGCTGCCCGCATGGGTGCTCGAAGGGCCGGTCGCGGAGAAGGGCGGCGTGCACACGGCCGAAGGCTCGTGGGCGCCGGCGTCGAAGCGCTTCGTGCCGCGTTCGGATCTGCCGGTGTACCGCAAGCAGGTGTTCCGCGCGCCGCTGCTCGGCGAAGCCGGCGCCGATCCGAAGACGTACGGCAAGACGCTGTTCGAGACCGACTCGGTGCGTGCATGGGTCGACGATCGCGCGGGCGAGGACGACGTCGTGATCGTCTCGTTCAAGTCGAAGATGAACACGATCGGCCCGGGCGTGATCGACGGCCTCGTGCAGGCGATCGAGCTCGCCGAGAAGGACTACAAGGGCGTCGTGATCTGGCAGCCGACCTCGCTGAAGCTCGGCACGCCGGGTGGCCCCTTCTCGGCCGGCGCGAACCTCGAAGAGGCGATGCCCGCGTTCATGATGGGCGGCGCGAAGGGGATCGAGCCGTTCGTGAAGAAGTTCCAGGAAGGCATGCTGCGCGTGAAGTACGCGAACGTGCCGGTCGTCGCGGCCGTGTCGGGCATCGCGCTCGGCGGCGGGTGCGAGCTGATGCTGCATAGCGCGAAGCGCGTCGTGCACGTCGAGAGCTATATCGGCCTCGTCGAAGTGGGCGTCGGCCTCGTGCCGGCCGGTGGCGGGCTGAAGGAGGCGGCACTGCGCGCGGCAGACGCCGCCGCGGCCGCGAACGCCACCACCGATCTGCTGAAGTTCGTGACGAAGTCGTTCGAAAACGCGGCGATGGCGAAGGTGTCGTCGTCCGCGCACGATGCGCGCGCGATGGGCTACGTGAAGCCGTCCGACACGATCGTCTTCAACGTGTTCGAACTGCTCGACACCGCGAAGAAGGAGGCGCGCGCGCTCGCCGACACCGGCTATCGTGCGCCGCTGCGTGCGAAGGACGTGCCGGTCGCGGGCCGCTCGGCCATCGCGACGATCAAGGCGCAGCTCGTGAACATGCGCGACGGGCGCTTCATCAGCGACCACGACTTCCTGATCGCGAGCCGCATCGCGGAGGCGGTGTGCGGCGGCGACGTCGAGGCGGGCAGCCTCGTCGACGAGGAGTGGCTGCTGGCGCTCGAGCGTCGTGCGTTCGTCGAGCTGCTCGGCACGCAGAAGACGCAGGAACGGATCATGGGCATGTTGCAGACCGGCAAGCCGGTGCGTAACTGAGCGAGCGATAAGGCAAGGAGTTTCAAATGAGCAAACAACTGCAAGACGCATACATCGTCGCCGCCAGCCGCACGCCGATCGGCAAGGCCCCGCGCGGCGTCTTCAAGAACACGCGTCCGGACGAGCTGCTGGTGCACGCGATCAAGTCGACGGTCGCGCAGGTGCCGGGCTTCGACACGAAGCTGATCGAGGATGCGATCATCGGTTGCGCGATTCCGGAAGCGGAGCAGGGCCTGAACGTCGCGCGCATGGGCGCGCTGCTCGCCGGCCTGCCGCAGACGGTCGGCGGCGTCACCGTCAACCGCTTCTGCGCATCGGGCATCACGGCACTGGCGATGGCGGCCGACCGCATTCGCGTCGGCGAATCGGACGCGCTGCTCGCCGGCGGCTGCGAATCGATGAGCATGGTGCCGATGATGGGCAACAAGCCGTCGATGTCGCCGCACATCTTCGATCGCAGCGAAGACATCGGCATCGCGTACGGGATGGGGCTGACGGCCGAACGTGTGGCCGACCAGTGGAAGGTGAGCCGCGAAGACCAGGACGCGTTCTCGGTCGAGTCGCACCGCAAGGCGCTCGCCGCACAACAGGCCGGCGAGTTCGCGGACGAAATCGCGCCGTACACGATCACCGAGCGCTTCCCGAATCTCGCGAGCGGCGAGATCGACGTGAAGACGCGCGAGATCGCGCTCGACGAAGGCCCGCGTGCCGATACGTCGCTCGAAGGCCTCGCGAAGCTGCGTGCGGTGTTCGCGAACAAGGGCTCGGTCACGGCCGGCAACAGCTCGCAGACGTCGGACGGCGCGGGCGCGCTGCTCGTCGTCTCCGAGAAGGTGCTCAAGCAGTTCAACCTGACGCCGCTCGCGCGCTTCGTGAGCTTCGCGGTGCGCGGCGTGCCGCCGGAAATCATGGGCATCGGCCCGAAGGAAGCGATTCCGGCCGCGCTGAAGGCCGCGGGCCTGAAGCAGGACGATCTCGACTGGATCGAGCTGAACGAGGCATTTGCCGCGCAGTCGCTCGCCGTGATCCGCGATCTCGGCCTCGATCCGTCGAAGGTGAACCCGCTCGGCGGCGCGATCGCGCTCGGCCACCCGCTCGGCGCGACCGGCGCGATTCGCGCGGCGACCGTCGTGCACGGGCTGCGCCGCCGCAACCTGAAGTACGGGATGGTCACGATGTGCGTCGGCACCGGCATGGGTGCGGCGGGCATCATCGAACGCCTGTAAGCGGGACCCGAGGAAACGCGACGACGGTGCGCGGGCGGCGAGCTCGCGCACCGTTTTTCATTCCGGTAGAGGCAAGTCAAAGGAGACGATGGTGGCCGACATTCAAGTGGAACGCGCCGACGGCGTACTGACGATCACGATCGCGCGGCCGGCGAAGAAGAATGCGCTGACGGCGGCGATGTATCAGGCGATGGCCGATGCGCTCGCCGCTGCGCAGGAAGACAGCGCGGTCCGCGCGATCCTGCTGCGCGGCAGCGACGGCAATTTCAGTGCGGGCAACGATCTCGAGGATTTCCTGAAGGCGCCGCCGAAGGACGAGGACGCGCCGGTGTTTCAGTTTCTCGCGCGCATCAGCGGCGCGAGCAAGCCGATCGTCGCCGCGGTGCCGGGCATCGCGGTCGGCGTCGGCGTGACGATGCTGCTGCACTGCGATCTGGTCTACGCGGCCGACACCGCGACGTTCTCGCTGCCGTTCGTGCAGCTCGGGCTCTGCCCGGAAGCGGCATCGAGCGCGCTGCTGCCGCGGCTCGCCGGCCATCAGATTGCCGCCGAAAAGCTGCTGCTCGGCGAACCGTTCGACGCGCTCGAAGCGCACCGCATCGGCATCGTCAATCGCGTGCTGCCGGCCGCGGAGCTCGACGCGTTCGCCGCGAAGCAGGCCGCGAAGCTCGCGTCGCTGCCGGCCTCGTCGCTGCGCGTGACAAAGGCGCTGCTCAAGGATACGGGCGGCGTGACGGTGGCCGCACGGATGGCCGAAGAGGCCGGCCATTTCTCGGCGATGCTGCGCGCGCCCGAAGCGCGCGAGGCGATGACGGCATTCTTCGAGAAGCGCAAACCCGATTTCCGCCAGTTCGACTGACGCGCCGCGCGCGCCGGCCCGGCGACCGCGCCGCGGTCGGGAGCCGGCGCCGGCGGTCATGCCGTGCCGTAGTCGACGTAGCCGGTCTCGCGGCAGAAGCTGACGAGCCGCAGCCCGGCGGCCTTCGCGATCTCGATCGCGAGCGACGAGGGCGCGGAGATCGTCGCGACCATCGGGATGCCGACGCGCGCAGCCTTGCGCACGAGCTCGTAGCTTGCGCGGCTCGACAGGAACACGAAGCCGTCGGTCGGCTCCGCGCGCGACAGCACGAGCGAGCCGATCAGCTTGTCGAGCGCGTTGTGGCGGCCGACATCCTCGAACGCCATGCGGATCGCGCCGGTTGCATCGCACCAGGCGGCCGCGTGCAGGCCGCCGGTCAGCTGCGTGAGCGTCTGGTGAGCCGGCAGCGCGTGCGCCGCGCGCGCGAGCGCGTCGGGCGCAAGCCGTGCGAGAAAGCCGGTGTCGGGCACGCGTTCGGGCGCGAGATCGAGCAGATCGATGCTTTCGATGCCGCAGACGCCGCAGCCGGTGCGGCCGGCAAGCGCGCGGCGGCGGTCCTTCAGCGCGGCGAACGCTTGCTGGACGACGTCGAGGTGCACTTCCGCGTGCGGCAGCGGCGTGTCTGCATGCAGGATCACGTCGATGTCCTTGATGTCGCTGCCGCGCGCGACGATCCCTTCCGACATCGCAAAGCCCACCGCGAACGCTTCGAGATCGCGCGGCGTGCACATCATCACCGCGTGCGAGATGCCGTTGAACACGAGCGCGACCGGCCATTCCTGGCCGACGTAGTCTTGGGCGGTTTCGGCGACGCCACCGCGCATACGGCGTACGGACAGTTCGATCGCGCCGCGCGGTTCGGCTGTTTCGGTCGGATTCACGAGCACTCCCGTTGATTCGAGGCGGCGGCGGCGATCGTCGCCGCCGGCCGCGCGCAGAGGTTCTAAAATACCCCAGGCAGGCCGGCCGCGCCGGCGTTCGCCACTCGGGTAACGACCATGGGACTCAGCGACGCACCGTTGCTATTCAATTTCGAACACGAATCGTCGGAAAACCTCACGTACATTCCGATGATCGTGCGTTTCAATCTCGACCGCTTCGGCTTGCGGATCTCGCTCGAGCAGTGGCAGCTGCTGCCGCTCGAGGATCGCCGGCTGCTCGCGCGCTTTCCGGCCGACGACGACACGGCGATCGAGCCCAACTTCGACCATGCGCTGTTCGAGATGCTGCGCACGCACGCGAATCTCGAGCCGTCGTGGTTTCAGCCGGAAGAGCAGCCGGCGTGGCGCACGACCGACGCGGTGCCCGATGCGCTCGCGCAGCAGTGCGCACTGGCCGGGCTGCCGGTGCCGGCCGTCGCGCAATGGCAGCAGCTCGCGCCGTTCCAGCGCTACGTGCTGATGAAGCTGTCGCGCAAGCCGACGCTCAATCACGACTTCGTGCCGGCGATGCGCGAGTTCGGGCTGACCGCCATGCACTGAGCGTTCGCGCCCGGCGCCGGCGCGCCTGCCCGCGCGCGTTACAGCGCGGGCAGCGGCCGCGGCTTGCGGTCCGGGCCCGTCGCGACGTACGTGAGCGTCGCTTCCGTGACCTTCACGACTTCGCCCATCAGGCGCATGCGTTGCGCGTACACCTCGACATCCACCGTGACCGAGGTGTTGCCGGTGCGCGTGATCGTCGCGTAGAAGCTCAGCAGATCGCCGACGAACACCGGCTGCTTGAACACGAAGGAATTGACCGCGACCGTCGCGACGCGCCCGTTCGCGCGCTGGCTGGCCGGAATCGACCCGGCGATGTCGACCTGCGACATGATCCAGCCGCCGAATACGTCGCCGTGGACGTTCGCGTCGTGCGGTTGCGGGACGACACGCAGCGCCGGCTGCTTCTGCGGGAGTTCGAGGGTCGGTTCGGTCATGGCGGGGCTTTCATCCTGTAAGAAATAGGCCGCCCGCGCGCAGCCGGCCTACGAGGCCGCCGGCAGCGGCGCGAAGCGGCTTCTGCGACAATACGACGTCCGCAAATTGTACGAGAAAGTGCGCGATCCGGCCGTCGCTCGGCGCCCGGCACCGCCGCCCGTTCCTTCCCCCATGCGCCGATATTCCGCTTCCGGCGAGCCCGCGCCGGCTCCGACCGGGCCCCGCAACGACTGGCAGACGATCCGTTCGCTGCTGCCGTATCTCGCGACCTACAAGCTGCGTGTCGCACTCGCGCTCGCGTGCCTGATCGGCGCGAAAGTCGCGAACCTCGGCGTGCCGATCGTGATGAAGCGCATCGTCGATCATCTCGCTTCCGTGCAGCAGTTGACCGCGCTCGGCCGCGCCGAGCAGTCGGCCGGCATCGTGCTCGCGGGCGGCGTCGGGCTGCTCGTGATCGCGTATGCGCTCGTGCGGCTGTCGACGTCGCTGTTCACCGAGCTGCGCGAAATCCTGTTCTCGAAAGTCACCGAAAGCGCGGTGCGTCGGCTCGCGCTGCAGGTGTTTCGTCATCTGCACGGACTGTCGCTGCGCTTTCACCTCGAGCGGCAGACGGGCGGCATGTCGCGCGACATCGAGCGCGGCACGCGCGGCATCCAGCAACTGATCTCGTATTCGCTGTACAGCATCCTGCCGACGCTCGTCGAGGTCGGGCTCGTGCTCGGCTTCTTCGTCGTCAAGTACGACGCGTATTACGCGTACGTGACGTTCGCCGCGCTGATCGCCTACATCGTGTTCACCGTGAAGGTCACGAACTGGCGCACGCACTTTCGTCGCACGATGAACGAGCTCGATTCGCGGGCCAACTCGCGCGCGATCGATTCGCTGATCAACTACGAAACGGTCAAGTATTTCGGCAACGAGGAATGGGAGGCGCAGCGCTACGACGAGAACCTCAAGCGCTACCGCCAGGCCGCGATCCGCTCGCAGAACTCGCTGTCGCTGCTGAACTTCGGCCAGCAGGCGATCATCGGCACGGGGCTCGTGTTCATTCTCTGGCGCGCGACGCAGGGCGTGCTCGCCGGCAAGCTGACGCTCGGCGATCTCGTGCTGATCAACACGTTCATGCTGCAGCTGTACATTCCGCTGAACTTCCTCGGCGTCGTGTACCGCGAGCTGAAGCAGAGCCTCACCGACATGGATCGCATGTTCGGCCTGCTGTCGGCCGCGAAGGAAGTCGCCGATCGTCCTGATGCGCGGCCGCTCGCGGTGGCCGGCGCGCAGGTGCGCTTCGAGCACGTGAATTTCGCCTACGAGCCGGCGCGGCCGATCCTGCACGACGTCACGTTCACGATCGAGGCCGGCACGACGACCGCGGTGGTCGGGCACAGCGGGTCCGGCAAGTCGACGCTGTCCCGCCTGCTGTTCCGCTTCTACGATCTCGATCGCGCGTCGGGCGGAGCAATCCGCATCGACGGGCAGGATATCCGCGACGTCACACAGGACTCGCTGCGCGCGTCGATCGGGATCGTGCCGCAGGACACGGTGCTGTTCAACGACTCGATCTACTACAACATCGCGTACGGCCGGCCGAGCGCGACGCGCGACGAGGTGATCGCGGCCGCGCGCGCCGCGCATATCCACGACTTCATCGAAAGCTTGCCGAACGGCTATGAGACGCCGGTCGGCGAGCGCGGGCTGAAGCTGTCGGGCGGCGAGAAGCAGCGTGTCGCGATCGCGCGCACGCTGCTGAAGAATCCGCCGATCCTGCTATTCGACGAGGCGACGTCCGCGCTCGATTCGCGTTCCGAGCGCGCGATCCAGCATGAGCTCGACCAGATCGCGCGGCATCGGACGACGCTCGTGATCGCGCACCGGCTGTCGACGGTCGTGCATGCGCAGCAGATTCTCGTCATGGATCACGGGCGGATCGTCGAGCGCGGCACGCACGACGAACTCGTGCGCGCGGACGGGCTCTATGCGCAGATGTGGGCGCTGCAGCAGCAGCGCGCGGCCGCCGGCGACGAGGCGGCCGAAGCGGCGTGATCGCCGCCGTGCGCGAGCGGTGAAGCGCGGCGCCGCGCGCGTGCGCGGGCTTAGCGGCCGGCGGCGCGCAGCCGCGCGTCGAGTTCGTGCAGCTGCGCGGGCGTGCCGACGTTCTCCCAGATTCCCTCGTACAGTTCGCCGCTCGCGCGGCCGGCCTCGATGGCTGCGCGGTAGTAGGGCGTCAGCGCGCGGCGCGTGCCGCGCGCGAGATCGCGGAACATCCGCGTGTCGTACAGTCCGATGTTGCCGAACGTGACGCGCGCGGCGCCGTCGAGCGTCAGGCGCCCGTCGTCGCCGAGCGCGAAATCGCCGGCCGGGTGGAACGGCGGGTTCGGCACCATCACGAGGTGCAGCGCGGGCGCGTCGAGCGCGGCCATCCGAGCGGCGCGCGGCGCGAGCGTGCGGTAGTCGAACGCGCAGAACACGTCGCCGCTGACGGCGACGAACACCGTCGGCCGGCCGTCGCGCTCGAGCAGCGGCCGCGCCTGCGCGATGCCGCCGGCCGTCTCGAGCGCTTCGCCCTCGGCCGAGTACACGAGCCGCACGCCCCAGCGCGCGCCGTCGCCGAGCGCCTGCTCGATCTGCGCGCCAAGCCATGCATGGTTGATCACGATCGTCTCGATGCCGGCCTGCGCGAGCCGCTCGATCTGCCAGACGATCAGCGGCTTGCCGCCCGCTTCGAGCAGCGGTTTCGGGCAGGTGTCGGTCAGCGGGCGCATGCGTTCGCCGCGTCCGGCGGCGAAGATCATCGCCGTGGTCAGGGAGGGGCTCATGTTCGGCAGCGTGGTGGTCGGGCGGTCAGAACGTATACGCGACGTCGTCGGTGCGGCCCTCGAGCTCGTCGAGCAGCTTCGCGAACGGCGCGAGCGGACGGTAGCGCAGCGCGACCTTGCGCGCGTAGCCGAGGAAGCGCGGCAGGTCGTTCAGATAGTGCGGCTTGCCGTCGCGATAGTTGATGCGCGCGAACAGCCCGAGCACCTTGATATGGCGCTGCAGGCCCATCCATTCGAGCTGGCGGTAGAACTCGCCGAAGTCGGGATCGACCGGCAGGCCGGCCTTCTTGGCCTTTTCCCAGTAGTAGGCGAAGCAGTCGAGCTCGAATTCCTCGTCCCAGCTGATGAACGCGTCGCGCAGCAGCGACACGACGTCGTAGGTCAGCGGCCCGTAGACGGCATCCTGGAAGTCGAGGATGCCCGGATTCGGCTCGCAGACCATCAGGTTGCGCGGCATGAAGTCGCGCAGCATGAAGCCCTGCGGCTGCGCGTGCGCGCTCGCGACCAGCAGCGCGAAGGTGCGCTCGAGCGTGCCGCGCATCGCGTCGGTGACGGGCTTGCCGAGATGGCGGCCGATGAACCATTCGGGCATCAGCTCCATTTCGCGGCGCAGGAACGCTTCGTCGAACGGCGGCAGCACGTCGGGTTTCGACGTGAGCTGGAAGCGGATCAGCGCGTCGAACGCATCGCGCATCAGCGGCCGCGCGGAGGCCGGATCGGCCGGGTCGAGCACCGAGATGTAGGACGTGCGGCCGAGATCGGTCACGAGCATGAAGCCGGCGTCGAAATCGTGCGCCAGCACGTCGGGTACATGGTCGCCGGCCGCCGCGAGCAGCTGCGCGACCTGCACGAACTCGCGGCATTTCTCGGGCGGCGGCGCGTCGACGGCGATCAGCGAGCCGCCGGCGCTCGCGGCCGACGCGACGCGGAAATAGCGGCGGAAACTGGCGTCGGACGATGCCGGCGCGAGCGTGGCGAGGTCGAGCGCGTAGCGATCGGCGAGCGGGCGCAGCCAGGCGGCGAGCGCAGCGAGGCGGGCGTCGGGATGAGCGGCGGTGGATGGGGGCGTCATGAAACTCGGCGGAGGGGGGAACGTCTTGCCATATAATACCCCACGACTTTTTTGACGCGCCCCGCGTCAGCTTCCGCCGTGCAGGCCCGTCGCCTGTCGCGCCGTCCGCCCGATCGCCTCCCCGGTTTGCGCTCAGCCGCAGTCGCGGTTCGACGGCGCAGGCAGCCGTGCGTCGAAGGCGCCGTTGACAAGGGGCGATTCGCCAAACGATAGATGCCGCCCAAACCGCTATTCCCGAATGTCTTCCCCGCTGACGGGGCGCCGCGCAAACGGCGGCTCGCGCTTGCACTGCTGGCCGTGCCCGGCCTCGTGCCGGCCGTGTCGCACGCGCAGCTGACGGGCGCGGCCGCGCAGCCGCAGCCGCTCGATTCGCCGTGGGATCTGCGTCTCGCGCCGCAGCTCGAGGAACATCCTCTGAAGGACGGCGCGAAGCCCGCCGCGTTCGTGATCGCCGACCACACGAGCGGCACGGCCGAGCAGGACATGGCCGCGAAAGGCTCGGCCGAACTGCGGCGCGGCGACGCGGTCGTGAAAGCCGACGCGATCCACTACGATCAGGATACCGACATGGCCGACGCATACGGCCAGGTCAGGGTGATCAACGGCGGCACGTCGTTCGCGGGCCCCGAAGCGCACCTGAAGATCGAGGCGAGCCAGGGCTTCATGACGGCGCCGAAGTATCACTTCAACGTGACGGGCGGCTCCGGCAGCGCGGAGCGCGTCGACATGCTCGACAGCGAGCGCTCGGTGTTCGTGAACGGCACGTACACCGCATGCGCGTGTGCGACGCATCCCGCGTGGTACATCAAGGGCAGCCGCTTCGACTTCGACACGGGCGCCGACGAAGGCACCGCGCGCAACGGCGTGCTGTTCTTCCAGGGTGTGCCGATCTTCGCGAGCCCGTGGATGACGTTCCCGCTCTCGGGCGATCGCAGAAGCGGCCTGCTGCCGCCGACGTTCTCGATGAACTCGAACAACGGGTTCGAGCTGTCGCTGCCGTACTACTTCAACATCGCGCCGAACCGCGACCTGACGATCACGCCGCGCATCATCTCGCGGCGCGGCGTGCAGACCGAAGCGACGTTCCGCTATCTGTCGCCGAGCTATTCGGGCACGTTCACCGCGAACTACCTGCCGGACGACCGGCTCGCGCACCGCAACCGCTACGCGATCTACTGGCAGCACCAGCAGAACTTCGGCGGCGGCTTCGGCGGCTACGTCTACTACAACAAGGTCTCGGACAATACCTATCCCGAAGACCTTGGGTCGATGAACCAGTTCATCAACGGGACGCAGACGCTCTATCAGCAGGAAGCGGGCCTCACGTACAACAAGGGTCCGTGGTCGGTGCTCGCGCGCTACCAGCACTGGCAGACGCTGCCGCCGTCGATCGCGCCGTACAGCCGCGAGCCGCAGTTGAACGTGAAGTACACGAAGTACAACGTCGGCGGCTTCGACTTCGGCGCGGAAGCCGACTACTCGCGATTCCGCATCACGACCGCCGACTCGACGCAGGGCGACCGGATCGTCTTCAACCCGTACATCGCGTACGGCGTCTACGGACCCGGCTACTTCGTCGTGCCGAAGGTGCAGTACCACTTCGCGTCGTACGACCTGAACTACCTGTCGTCGAGCACGCCGAACAGCCCGAAGCGCTTTACGGAATCGATTCCGACCGTCAGCTTCGACACCGGGCTGATCTTCGACCGCTCGGTGCGCCTGTTCGGCCAGGACTTCATCCAGACGCTCGAGCCGCGGCTCTACTACGTGTATACGCCGTACCGCGACCAGTCGAACGCGCCGCTGTTCGATACCGCCGAATCCGACTTCGGCCTCGCGGAGATCTACCAGCCGAACACGTTCGTCGGCAACGACCGCGTCGCGGACGCGAACCGGATCACGGCCGGCCTGACCTCGCGCTTCATCGATCCGCGTACCGGCGACGAGCGCGCGCGCTTCGTGATCGCGCAGCAGTACTACTTCGCCGATCAGCGCGTGACGCTGAACACGGGGCAGTCCGCCGCGCAGGCGCGCCACTCCGACCTGATCGTCGGCGCTGCGTTGAAGCTCGGTTCGGGCTTCATGTCGGAAACGGCGTTTCAGTACAACCAGAACAACAACCAGCTCGTGAAGTCGAGCATCGGTTTCGGCTTCAGTCCCGGCGAGCGCAAGGTGATCAACGCCGCGTACCGCTACACGCGCGCCAGCACGACGCTCGACGGACAGCCGATCAACCAGTTCCTGGTGTCCGCGCAATGGCCGCTCACGCGGCGCCTGTACGCGGTCGGCCGCTTCAACTACGATCTGGCCGGCGACCGGCTTGTCGACGGTCTGCTCGGCTTACAATACGACGCGGATTGCTGGGCGCTCGGCGTCGGCGTGCAGCGGTTCGCCAACGGCGTGAATTCGTCCGGACAGCGGAACTCGTCGACGCGCTTCATGATGCAGCTCACGCTCAAGGGGCTGTCGACCGTCGACAACGGCCTCGTCGCGGCGTTCCGCGCCGGCGTGCCGGGCTACACGCCGCTGCCGTCGGCACCGCCGCCGATGTCCCGCTTCAGCAACTACGAGTAACGCGGCCTGTCTGACCGGTCAGCCGATTTCAATGGAGTATCAGTGGCAATGAAGAAAACCCTTCGTTTCGCGGCAGTCGTGTCCAGCCTCGCCGCGTCCGCCGCGCTGCTCGCCGCCGCGCCGGCCGCGGCGCAGGCGCTCGGTTCGCAAGGCGCGCAGCTCGCCGACGAAGTCGTCGCGGTCGTCAACAACGACGTGATCACGGGCCGCGAACTCGACCAGCGCGTCGGCCTGATCTCGCGTCGGCTGCAGCAGCAGAACGCGCCCGTGCCGCCGATCGACCAGCTGCGCGCGCAGGTGCTGAACCAGATGGTGCTCGAGCGCATCCAGGTGCAGAAGGCGAAGGACGACGGGATCCGCGTCGACGACGCGACGGTGCAGGCCACGCTGCAGCGCCTCGCGCAGGCGAACGGGATGACGCTCGACCAGTATCGCTCGCGTCTCGAAGCGCAAGGCGTGCCGTGGAGCATCTTCACGGCCGATGCGCGTACCGAACTGATGCTGTCGAAGCTGCGCGAGCGCGAGGTCGACAGCAAGATCACCGTGTCGGACGCCGAAGTCGCGAGCTACATCGCGAGCCAGCGCGGGCCGAACGCCTCGCAGCAGCAGGATCTGCGCTTCCAGCACATCTTCATCAAGGCGCCGACCAACGCGCCGCAGACGCAGATCGAAGCCGCGCAGAAGAAGGCCGAGGCACTGCTGCAGCAAGCGACGTCGGGTGCCGATTTCGAGAAGCTCGCGAAGAACAATTCGGAAGCCGACGATGCGAAGAAGGGCGGCGATCTCGGCTTCAAGTCGCCGAGCGCGCTGCCGGCCGACGTCGTCGACGCCGCGGCGAAGCTGCGTCCGGGGCAGGTCAACCCGACGCTGATCCGCGTGCCGGACGGCTTCGAGATCATCCGCCTCGTCGATCGCCGGCAGAGCCAGGGCGCGACGGCCGCGGCGCCGAAGATCGTGCAGACGCACGTGCGCCACATCCTGCTGCGCGTCGGCGAAGGCAAGTCCGAAGGGCAGGCGCGCCAGCAACTGATCGACATCCGCCGGCAGATCGAGGCCGGCGGCGACTTCGAGAAGTTCGCGCGTACCTATTCGCAGGACGGTTCCGCGTCGCAGGGCGGCGATCTCGGCTGGATCAGCCCCGGCGAGACGGTGCCCGAATTCGAGCGCGCGATGAACGCGCTGCAGGACGGCCAGATCAGCCAGCCCGTTCGTACGGAATACGGCTATCACCTGATCCAGGTCGTCGGCCGCCGCGAAGCGGAAGGCTCGGTGCAGCAGCAGATGGACATCGCGCGTCAGGCGATCGGCCAGCGCAAGGCCGAGCAGGCGTATGCGGACTGGCTGCGCGAACTGCGCGATTCGTCCTACGTGCAGTACAAGATCGGCGGCCTGCCGTCGAACTGAGCCGACGATGAGCGCGCGCGCCTTGCAGATCGCGATCACGACCGGCGAGCCGGCCGGCGTCGGTCCTGAGCTGACCGTGCAGGCGCTGCGCGACGCCGGCGAGCGCTGGCCCGATGCGCAGTTCACGGTGCTCGGCGACGCCGCGCTGCTCGAAGCGCGCGCGGCGGCCGTCGGCGCCGACTGGGCCGCGCTGGTCGGCGGTTCGCGCGTGTCGATCGCGCATCACGCGCTGGCGGCGCCCGCGCATGCGGGCCGGCTCGACGCGGCGAACGGCCGCTACGTCCTCGCGCTGCTCGATGCGGCGATCGACGGCGCGGTGGCCGGCCGCTACGACGCGATCGTCACCGCGCCGCTGCAGAAGAGCACGATCAACGATGCCGGCGTACCGTTCACCGGCCATACCGAATACCTGGCCGAGCGCACGCATACGGCGCGCGTCGTGATGATGCTCGCGGGCACCGGCGCAACGCCGCTGCGTGTCGCGCTCGCCACGACGCATCTGCCGCTGAAGGACGTGTCGGCCGCGCTGACGATCGACGGGCTCGTCGAGACGCTCGCGATCATCGACCGCGACCTGCGGCGCGACTTCGGGCTCGCCAGGCCGCGGATCCTCGTGACGGGTCTCAATCCGCATGCGGGCGAAAACGGCTATCTCGGCCGCGAGGAAATCGACGTGATCGCACCGGCGCTCGCGCGTGCCCAGGCGCAGCAGATCGACGCGCGTGGTCCGTATCCGGCCGACACGCTGTTCCAGCCGCGCTATCTCGCCGACGCCGACTGCGTGCTCGCGATGTTCCACGATCAGGGGCTGCCGGTACTGAAATACGCGACGTTCGGCGAAGGCATCAACGTGACGCTCGGGCTGCCGATCATCCGCACGTCGGTCGACCACGGCACCGCGCTCGACCTCGCCGGCACCGGCCGCGCCGATCCCGGCAGCATGGTCGCGGCGCTCGACACGGCCGTTACGATGGCGCGGCATCGGCGCGCGGCCTGACGCGGCATGGTCTGACGCGGCCGGCGTCGCTCGCGGCCGCCGCTTCCTTACTCATCGCATTTTTGGTTTTTTCTTCAGCCGATGTCGAACAGCAGACAGCATCAAGGCCACTTCGCGCGCAAGCGCTTCGGGCAGAACTTCCTCGTCGATCATGGCGTGATCGACTCGATCGTCGCGGCGATCGCCCCCGCGCGCGGCCAGCGGATGGTCGAGATCGGCCCCGGGCTCGGTGCGCTGACCGAGCCGCTGATCGCGCGGCTCGCGACGCCTGAAACGCCGCTGCATGCAGTCGAGCTCGATCGCGACCTGATCGCGCGTCTGAAGCAGCGCTTCGGCGCCCTGCTCGAACTGCATGCGGGCGATGCGCTCGCGTTCGACTTCCGCTCGCTCGCCGCGCCCGGCGATGCGCCGTCGCTGCGGATCGTCGGCAACCTGCCGTACAACATCTCGAGCCCGCTGCTGTTTCATCTGATGACGTTCGCGGACGTCGTCGTCGATCAGCACTTCATGCTGCAGAACGAAGTCGTCGAGCGGATGGTCGCGGAGCCCGGCACGAAGGCGTTCTCGCGGCTGTCGGTGATGCTGCAGTATCGCTACGTGATGGACAAGCTGATCGACGTGCCGCCCGAGTCGTTCCAGCCGCCGCCGAAGGTCGATTCGGCGATCGTCCGGATGATTCCGTACGCGCCGCACGAGCTGCCGGACGTCGATCCGGTGCTGCTCGGCGAAATCGTGACGGCAGCGTTCTCGCAGCGCCGCAAGATGCTGCGCAATACGCTCGGCGACTTTCGCGAGACGATCGATTTCGACGCGCTCGGTTTCGATCTCGCGCGACGCGCGGAGGACGTCAGCGTTGCCGAATACGTCGGCGTCGCGCAGGCGCTCGCGGCCGCGCGCAACGCGCAGTGATGCGGTGACGGTGTGACGCGGCGATGCGCGTGCGGTGCCCCCGCACCGCATCGAACGGCGCGCGTGCTTCGATCCCGGCGTGGGGACTGATTACACGCGCCGGCGCGTCGGCGCATTGACGAGCGCGATGCCGGTCAGCACGAGCGCGGCCGCCGACATGAAGCGCCAGCCGACCGATTCGCCGAGCAGCAGCACGCCGAACGCGACGCCGAACAGCGGCGACAGGAACGTGAACACCGACAGTCGCGATGCGCTGTAGCGCGTGAGCAGCCAGAACCACGACAGATAGCTGACGAACGCGACGATCACCGATTGATACGCGAGGCTTGCCACAGCGACCGGCGTCACATGCGCGAACGATGCCTGGCCGAGCAGCACGGCGAGCGCGACGAGCACGACCGCCGACACCGCGAGCTGGTAGAACAGCGTCTTGCTGGCGCTCGCGCGGGCGAGCGACGTCGAGCGCACGACAACCGTCGTCGCGGCCCACATTGCGCCGCCGAGAATGCCGAGCGCGTCGCCGGCGAGCCCGGCCAGCACCGATGCGCCGGGTGCGAGCGGTTTCAGGAAGCCGTCGGCGAACGCGAGCGCGATGCCGGCGAACGCGATGCCGACGCCCGCCCACTGCACGCGCTGCAGCCGCTCGCCGGGCGCGAACAGATGCAGGCCGAGCGCGGTGAAGCACGGTGCGGTGTACAGGAAGATCGCCATATGCGACGCGCTCGTCAGCGTGAGCCCGAAGAACACGCAGATGAATTCGCCGGCGAACAGCGCGCCGGCTGCGAGACCGGCGCCGAACGTGCCGTCCGCGCGGAACAGCGGTGTGCCGCGCGAGCGCGCCCAGGCCCACAGCAGCAATGCGGCGATCACCGAGCGCAGCCCGGCCTGGAAGATCGGCGGGATCGCGGCGTTCGTGCTCTTGATCGCGACTTGCTGAAAACCCCAGATCGCGCACAGCAGCAGCATCAGGCCGACGGCGCGCGCATCGAGTGCGCGACGCGCGGGTGCGGCGGCAAGCGCGTTCATCGGCGCACCTCGGCAACGCGCATGCGCGGCTCGGGACGGGCAGGGCTGGCGGCGCGTCGTGCGCGCTCGAATCGACGGTATCGCACGGCGGTGTGAGCGGAGTGGGGATGATCGCGCGGTAAGGGCGCGGCCTGGATGTTTCGGTATCGAAAGCCGCGCCCGCTTTTGGTGCGCGATGCTGCGATGTTACCCGATCGGTGCGTCGGGAGGCAGGGGCGCTTTCCCGATGAAGCGGCGGATGGGCCATGCGTAGCCGGCCGCACCTCGCCGGCCGCACCTAGCCGGCCGCGCCTCGCCGGCCGCGCCCAACGCATTTCCCCCGACTCTGGTAGAGTTTCCGGTTCAGGAAAGTCCCCACAGGAGTACACCCCATGCGTTTGTTGCACACGATGCTGCGAGTCGGCGATCTCGACCGTTCGATCAAGTTCTACACCGAATTGCTCGGCATGAAGCTGCTGCGTCGCGAGGACTATCCGGAAGGCAAGTTCACGCTCGCGTTCGTCGGCTATGAAGCGGAAAGCACCGGCACCGTGATCGAGCTGACCCACAACTGGGACACGCCGTCCTACGATCTCGGCAACGGTTTCGGCCACCTGGCCATCGAAGTCGACGATGCATATGCGGCCTGCGAGAAGATCAAGGCGCAAGGCGGCAAGGTCACGCGCGAAGCGGGCCCGATGAAGCACGGCACGACCGTGATCGCGTTCGTCGAGGATCCGGACGGCTACAAGATCGAGTTCATCCAGAAGAAGACGCACTGAGCGTCGGACGAGCCGGGCCGCGACGCGTGTCGCGGCACACGAACGGGCGGTGCAGGGCGACCTGCATCGCCCGTTTTGCATCGCGCGCCGTGCCGCATCACAGCGACGGCAGCAGCTCCGGCGGGTGATGCTTGAGCGTATGCCGCGCTTCGCGGAACTCGGGGAAGATCGATTCGACCGTCTGCCAGAATGCCGGGCTGTGATTCATCTCGCGCAGATGCGACAGCTCGTGCGCGACGACGTAGTCGATGATCGACATCGGGAAATGGATCAGCCGCCAGTTCAGGCGGATCTTGCCGTCGCTCGAGCAACTGCCCCAGCGCGTCGCGGCCGACGACAGCGCGACCATCGAGTACGTGACGCCGAGCTTTTCCGCATACACCGCGAGGCGTTCGACGAAGATCCGTTTGGCTTCGCCCTGCAGCCAGCCCTGCACGCGATCCTTGATCTGCTGCGCGTCGGCCTGCGCGGGCAGCGGCAGCGACAGCCGCTGCGCGAGCGCGTCGAACGCGACTGCGCCCGCACCGAGTGCGATCGTGATCGTCTTGCCGAGATACGGCAGCTGCGCGCCGTCGCGCCAGTCGATCTGCGGCAGCGCGCGCTGTTCGGTGCGCGTCTTCCATTCCGCGAGCTTCGCGAAAATCCAGCGCTGCTTCTCCGCGATCGCGGCTTCGATGTCGGCGAGCGTGACCCAGCGCGGCGCGGTGATCGACAAGCCGCTGCCGTCGATCGTGAAGCCGATCGTGCGCCGTGCGGAGCGCTTCAGCCGGTATTCGAGGACGCGGCTGTCGAGCGCGAGCGTGCGGATGCGCGAGCGGTCGGGCGCGGGCGCCGTGTCGGGCGGCGCGAGCGGGGCGATCGGCGACGCGGGCGCAGCGTCGGGCGGCGCCGGCGGCGACACGGGTGCCGAAGGCGCAGCGGCCGGCCCGTCGAAGAGCGGCAGGTCGAGCTGGCGATGATCGAGTGCCACGACGGCGGGTCGTGGCCGCGGACGCTTCTTCATCAGTTCGCTTCGTTTTGTCGTACGCAACGGCGGCTGTCCGGACGAATCAGACACGTGCCGCGTCGCGCGTGTCGGCGTTGCCCGCCTGTCGATAGGCACCGGGATCGATGCGGCGCATTTCCGCTTCGATCCACGCTTCGACGCGCGAGTTCAATACGTCGGGCGTGAGACCGGTCACGTCGATCGGCTTGCCGATCGATACCGTGACGACGCCCGGATACTTCGTGAACGAGTTGCGCGGCCATACATGACCGGCATTGTGCGCGATCGGCACGACGGCGGTGCCCGTTTCGATCGCGAAGCGCGCGCCGCCCGTCTTGTACTTGCCCTGCTTGCCGACCGGCGTGCGCGTGCCTTCGGGGAACATGATCACCCACGCGCCTTCGGCCAGACGCTTCTTGCCCTGCCGGATCACCGAGTCGAACGCGTGTTTGCCTTCCTTGCGGTTGATGTGGACCATGTGCAGCATGCCGAGTGCCCAGCCGAAGAACGGCACGTACAGCAGCTCGCGCTTGAACACGTAGCAAAGCGGCTTCGGCATCAGCGCCGGAAACGCGAGCGTCTCCCACGCCGACTGGTGTTTGGACAGCAGCACGGCCGGACCGTCCGGCAGGTTCTCGAACCCTTCGATCCGATAGCGGATGCCGTTCAGCCAGCGCACGACCCACAGCGTCGACTTGCACCAGCCGGCCGCCATCCAGTAGCGCGCGTCGGGGCGCAGGAACGGGAACGCGATGAAGCATGCGGTCGCATACGGCACCGTGTACACGATGAAATAGATCAGCAGCAGCAGCGAACGGACGAAGCGCATCGGCGTGAGTGTAGCGTTGGGGAGGATGCGCGCGGCGGCCGCATCACTCGTAGTCGTGTGAAAGGAAATCGAGCGCGAACGCACGCAGGTCGTCGTGGACCTTCGTGCCGGGCGGCAGGCCGCCCGCGGCGAGCGTCTTCTTGCCCTTGCCGGTCAGCACGAGGTGCGGCTGGAAGCCGACCGCGACGCCGGCCAGCAGGTCGCGCAGCGTATCGCCGACGACGGGCGTGTGATCGGGATCGATCTCGAAACGCTCGGCGATCATCTGCATCATGCCGGGCTTCGGCTTGCGGCACTCGCAGTGATCCTCGGAGGTGTGCGGGCAGAAGAACACCGCGTCGATGCGCGCGCCGACCGCGGCCGCGGCGCGATGCATCTTCAGATGCATCGCGTTGAGCGCGGCCATGTCGAACAGCCCGCGGCCGATGCCGGACTGGTTGGTCGCGACGACCACGCGATAGCCGGCATGGTTCAGCCGTGCGATCGCCTCGAACGCGCCGGGCAGCGCGATCCATTCGTCGGGCGTCTTGATGAACGCGTCCGAATCGACGTTGATCACGCCGTCGCGATCGAGGACGACGAGCTTGCGGTTAGGGCTGGTCGGCATCGTGCGCCCTTATGCGGCGAGCTTCGAGATGTCGGCGACGCAGTTCATCTGCTGATGCAGGGCGGACAGCAGCGCCAGACGGTTCGCGCGCAGCGCCGGATCGTCGGCGTTGACCATCACGTCGTTGAAGAACGTGTCGACCGGCGCGCGCAGCGCGGCGAGTGCCGACAGCGCGCCCGTGTACGCGCGCGCCTCGAGCTGCGACTGCACGTGCGGCGTCACGGCCGCGAGCTGTTCGTGCAGCGCCTTCTCGGCCGCCTCGACGAGCAGCGTCGGCTGCACCGCACCGTTCGCGCCGCCTTCCGATTTCTTCAGGATGTTCGAGATCCGCTTGTTCGCGGCCGCGAGCGCTTCGGCTTCCGCGAGACGCGTGAATTCGCGCACCGCGTCGAGGCGCGCGACGAGATCGTCGAGGCGCGTCGGGTTCAGGCTCAGCACCGCGTCGACTTCGCCGGCCGAGTAGCCGCGCTCGCGCAGCAGGCCGCGTAGGCGGTCCATGAAGAACGCGACGATCGCGTCGGTCGATTCCGCGACGCCCGGCACGCCTTCGAAGCGCGCGTACGCGGTGCGCAGCAGCGATACCAGATCGAGCGGCAGCTGCTTCTCGATCAGCAGGCGCAGCACGCCCAGCGCGTGGCGGCGCAGCGCGAACGGATCCTTCTCGCCGGTCGGCGCGAGGCCGATGCCCCAGATGCCGACGATCGTTTCGAGCTTGTCCGCGAGCGCGACGGCCGTCGACACCGGCGTGGTCGGCAGCGTGTCGCCCGAGAAGCGCGGCTGGTAGTGCTCGGCGCACGCGAGCGCGACGTCGTCGGGTTCGCCGTCGTGGCGCGCGTAGTACGTGCCCATCGTGCCCTGCAGTTCCGGGAACTCGCCGACCATGTCGGTCAGCAGGTCGGCCTTCGCGAGGCGCGCGGCGCGCTTCGCATGCGCGACGTCGGCGCCGATCGCGGGCGCGATCTCGCCGGCCAGCGCTTCGAGGCGCTCGACGCGCGCAAGCGCCGAGCCGAGCTTGTTGTGATAGACGACGTTCGCGAGCAGCGGCACGCGCGCGGCGAGCGGCTTCTTCTTGTCCTGCTCGAAGAAGAACTTCGCATCGGCGAGGCGCGGACGCACGACGCGCTCGTTGCCCTCGACGATTTCGCCGGGCGTCTTCGTCTCGATGTTCGACACGATCAGGAAGCGCGAGCGCAGCTTGCCGCCGATGTCGGTCAGCGCGAAGTACTTCTGGTTCGTCTGCATCGTGAGGATCAGGCACTCCTGCGGCACCTGCAGGAATTCATCCTCGAAGCGGCACGGATAGACGACCGGCCATTCGACGAGCGACGTCACTTCGTCGAGCAGCGCATCGGGCATCACGACCGTGTCGCCGTTCGCATGCTCGTTCAGCTGCGTGCGGATCGTTTCCTTGCGATCGCCGAAATGCGCGATCACGCGGCCCTTGTCGCGCAGCGTCTCAGCGTACGCGCTCGCATGCTGGATCGCGACGAGCCCGTCGGACAGGAAGCGGTGGCCGAGCGTCGTGTCGCCGGCGTCGATGCCGAATGCGGTGACGGGCACGACGCGATCGTCATGCAGCACCGTCAGCCGATGCACGGGACGCACGAACTGCACGTCGGTGCCGTCCGGGCGCTGGTAGGTCATGACCTTCGGGATCGGCAGCTTCGCGAGCGTCTCGTCGAGCGCGGCCTGCAGCCCGTCGGCGAGCGTCGCGCCGGCAGCCGAATAGTTGATGAAGAACGCTTCGGCCTTGCCGTCCTGCGCGCGTTCGAGCTCGGCGATCGTCAGGTTCGGATGCCCGAGCGCCGCGAGCTTCTTCGCGAGCGGGGCGGTCGGATTGCCTTGCGCGTCGAGTGCGACCGACACCGGCAGCACCTTTTCGCGGACCTGGCGGTCCGGGGCGACCGCGCGCACGTTCTGCACGACGACCGCGAGGCGGCGCGGCGTCGCATAGCGTTCGAACGCGAGCTCGCCTTCGACGAGATCGCGTGCGGCGAGGCGTTGCGCGAGGCCTTCGGCAAATGCGTCGCCGAGGCGCGCGAGGGCCTTCGGCGGCAGCTCTTCGGTCAGCAGCTCGACGAGGAGGGGGGCGGGATGATTGTGCGTCATGATGTGAAGAAATCTCGTCTCGTCAGTCCTGATCGATCTTGCGTTCGACCTTCAGCGGCGGCGCCCACGCCGGCTGCGCGGCATCCTGGGCATCGGTGGTGAGGCCCGGCACGCCCGGCGGGTTGCCGAGCATCGGGAAGCCGAGCTTCTCGCGCGAGTCGTAGTACGCCTGCGCGACGAGACGTGACAGCGCGCGGATGCGGCCGATGTACGCCGCGCGCTCGGTGACCGAGATCGCGCCGCGCGCATCGAGCAGGTTGAACGTGTGGCCGGCCTTCAGCACGAGCTCGTATGCGGGCAGCGCGAGCTGCGCTTCGATCATCCGCTTCGCTTCCGCTTCGTAGCTGTTGAAGAACGTGAACAGCAGATCGACGTTCGCGTACTCGAAGTTGTACGTCGACTGCTCGACTTCGTTCTGGTGATAGACGTCGCCGTACGTGAGGCGGCGGATCTCGGGGCCGTTCGGGCCCTGTTCCTCCCACTCGGTCCAGATCAGGTCGTACACGTTCTCGACCTTCTGCAGGTACATCGCGAGACGCTCGAGGCCGTACGTGATCTCGCCGAGCACCGGCTTGCAATCGAGGCCGCCGACCTGCTGGAAGTACGTGAACTGCGTGACTTCCATCCCGTTCAGCCACACTTCCCAGCCGAGGCCCCAAGCGCCGAGCGTCGGGTTCTCCCAGTCGTCCTCGACGAAGCGCACGTCGTTCTGCTTCAGATCGAAGCCGAGCGCTTCCAGCGAGCCGAGGTACAGGTCGAGGATGTTCTCCGGCGCCGGCTTGAGCACGACCTGATACTGGTAGTAGTGCTGCAGCCGGTTCGGGTTCTCGCCGTAGCGGCCGTCCTTCGGGCGGCGCGACGGCTGCACGTAAGCGGCGCGCCACGGCTCGGGGCCGACCGCGCGCAGGAACGTGTGGACGTGCGACGTGCCCGCGCCGACTTCCATGTCGATGGGCTGGAGCAGAGCGCAACCCTGCTTGTCCCAGTAGGACTGCAGCGTCAGGATGATTTGCTGAAACGTAAGCATGAAGAGCCTTCGTGGCGCTGGCGCTCCGTTGCGGGCGGCGTTCCGGGCGGGGCCCGGAGCGGCGGCTCGCGCGGCGGCGCGGCTTGTTAGTGTGCTGAAACGCGCAATTTTACCGGATCGGCGCGCCGATGCGGCTGGAACGCTGCCCGAGCGGGTCGGGCGGCCCGCCCACGCGGTGCCGCGCGCATCGTTCGCGATCGTGCGCGTGCGTCGCGCGGCAGCCGCGGGCCCATGCCGCGGGGACGTTAAGATGCGCGTATTGCGGGGCGCGCATCGCGCATCCGACCGCCGACTCCGACTGCATGAACGATTCGAACGACCTCCTGATTCCGCTGCTCCCGCCGCTGGCGGCCCTGCTCGAACGGGCCGCCGATGCGCAGTCGCGCGGCGAGCACGACGCGCGTGCGCTGTGGCTCGCCGCTGCGGCGCACCTTCATCCGGTCGACTCGGCCGCGCTGTCGCAACTGACGTCGGCGCTCGTCGCGCGGCAGCGCACCGGCGACGCGGTCGCGCTCGCCGCATGCGCGGCGCGCGTGCATGCGGATGCCGCAGCGCACTTCAATTACGGTTATGCGCTGCAGATGGCCGGCCGCCATGCGGACGCCGTCGCGCCGTACCGCGCCGCGCTGGCCCTCGATCCCGACCGGCCGTCGCTGCGCAACAATCTGGCGATCGCGGTGCGGCTGTCGGGCGGCGATCGCGCGGAAGAAGTCGCACTGCTCGAGGCGGCCGTGCAAGCCGATCCGTGCGACGTGCAGGCGTGGATCAATCTCGTCGTCGCGCAGCTCGCGATGCGCAATCTCGACCGCGCGCTCGTCTGCGCGACACGGCTCGTCGAACTGGCGCCGGACAATGCGCTCGCGATGAACAACGTCGCGATGGCGATGAAGGAGGCGCAGCGCTGGGACGACGCCGAGCGCTACGCGGCGCGCGCCGCCGAACTCGCGCCGGACGATCCGTCGTACCGTTTCAACCTCGCGATCATTTACCTCGTGCGCGGCAATTACGCGGCCGGCTGGCGTGGGCACGAAGCGCGATGGGACGGCGCGGGCGAACTGCGCGGCCGGCGCCCGGCGCTACCGGGTCCGCGCTGGCAGGGCGAACCGCTCAAGGGCAAGACGCTGTTGCTGTGGGGCGAGCAGGGCCTCGGCGACGTGCTGCAGTTCTGCCGCTTCGTCGCGCCGCTTGCCGAACGTGTGCACCGCGAGGGCGGCCGGCTCGTGTGGAACACCTTCCCGCCGCTCGGCACGCTGCTGCAGCGCAGCCTCGGCGCGCATGCCGACGAATTCGGCGCGGGCGGCGACATCGCGACGCTGCCGACGTTCGACTATGAAGTGCCGCTGATCGGCCTGCCGCTGATGCTCGGGATCGAGCACGACACGCTCGCGTCGTCGGTGCCGTACCTGCGGGCCGATGCGCGCGCCATCGATGCGTGGCGCGCCCGCCTCGCGTGCGAGCGGCGGCTGAAAGTCGGCCTCGTGTGGACGGGTAGTGCCGGACATCAGCGCAATCCGTTTCGGCGCGTCGGCATCGAACGGTATGCGCATGCGTTTCGCGCGATCGACGGCGTCGCGTTCTATTCGCTGCAGCCGGGCGCGGATGCGGACGTCGCGGCCGCCCGCGCGAGCGGTTTCGCGATCGAGGACTGCACGTCCGAGCTGAAGAGTTTCGACGACACGGCCGCGTTCATCGGCGCGCTGGATCTCGTGATTACCGTCTGCACGTCGGTCGCGCATCTGGCCGGTGCGCTCGGAGCACGGACCTGGGTGCTGCTCGACGTGAATCCGCATTGGCCTTGGCTGCTCGAGCGCGGCGACAGTCCGTGGTATCCGACTGCGACGCTGTATCGGCAGCGCACGTTCGGCGACTGGCAACCGGTGATGGACGGCGTGACCCGCGACCTGCGCGGCCTGGCCGCCACGCTGACGGCCAGTTGATCGGACAGCGCCGGTCTTCTCCAGCCAAGGAGGAACGGCATGGGCGATCGAACGCAATGGTGACTTATGGACCGCGCGGCCCAGCCTTGCGTTTCGGTTTGAATAGCAACAGCACAGCCACCATCAGCAGTCCGAGTGCGGTTCCGGCTCCTGCGGATACGAACGCGATGTATAGCGGACCCTTCTCCAGCGTCGCAGCCGGTACCGCCAACCAGAGTCCTATTGCGAACGCGAAAGTGAATACCGTGAAAGTCAGCACGAACGCATATAGCAATGGCATGCGCTTCTGCTTGAAATGTTCGGCCATCGCGCCTGCGACGAAACTGACCAGAAATTCGAACACGTCGTTCTTCGGCGTTTGAGCCGCCCCGACGCGGGGGCGGCATGCGTCCGGTTACCAGCCTTTGCCGTTCGACAGTTGGCCAAGGCCGAAGTTGAGCCCCATCATGCCCGGGCGCCATGCGATCTGCGCAGCGAGTCCTCCGCCTCAAGCTGCCATCAGCGCCCCGCCTGTTGCGCCGATGGCGGCACCGGTACCTGCTGTCCAAGCGACGCCTTGCCATGTCATGGGTTTGTTCTGAATTTGGTGCATGGCGGCATAGACCGCCATATTTCCGCCTGCTCCCAATATTGCACCGACAGGGCCAACGCCTCCTGACACCTTGCGAATCTCGTGGTGCGACAACGCTTGAATTGCCATTCTGATCCCCGAATAAAAGTGCTGATGCGAATCGCGTCCGATACGCATCCTGAATAAGGCGCCTCAATGACTTTTCCACCACAACGCTGCCTTGTACGGGTGAGCGGCGTGATGAGAACGTCAAATCGAGATGGGGATCGTATAGCCTCTACTTCTCAATGTTCGTGAGAGGTGACACGGCGCGGTTAGCCGCGGCGACTGGCGCGCGGCCACGCGTTGTCGCCGTTGCATTCGCTGCGGGCTCAACCGCGCCGCCGCAACCCCGGCCCGAACGTGAAGCCGAACGCGAGCAGCACGAGCGACACCACGAGCACGGTGACGTTGCCGCTCGTCACGTACGGCGTGAAACCGCTCGTGCCTTCGATGCGCACGTCGAGCGAGCCGATCGTGAACGGCTTCAACTGCCCGAGCACACGACCGTGCGCGTCGATCGCGGCCGTCATCCCCGTATTGGTCGCGCGCAGCATCGGCCGGCCCGTTTCGAGCGCACGCATCCGCGCGATCTGCAGATGCTGGTCGAGCGCGATCGTGTCGCCGAACCATGCGAGGTTCGTCACGTTGACGAGCACGCCGGGCGGCTGCGGATTGTCGCGGATCGTCGCGGCGATTTCCTCGCCGAAGATGTCCTCGTAGCAGATGTCTGCCATCACGGGCTGATTGCGCACGAGGAACGGCTTCTGCACCGGCGCGCCGCGCGCGAAATCGCCGAGCGGCATCTTCATCAGATCGACGAACCAGCGGAAGCCCCACGGAATGAATTCGCCGAAAGGCACGAGGTGATGCTTGTCGTAGTGATAGATGTCGCGCGAATTCGGCGTCACGCCGTACAGGCTGTTCGTGTAATCGACGTAGCGGCCGTCCTCGGTCACCGACGCGCCGACCGCGCCGAACAGCACCGCCGAGCCCGTCGTGTCGCTGAACTTGCGGATCGCGACGGCGAACGGTTCGGGCAGTTCCTGGATCATCACCGCGATCGCCGTCTCCGGCGTGACGATCAGGTCGGCCGGCTTCTCGGTGATCATCTGCTGATACATTTTGATCGCTGCGTCGATGCCGGCCTGCTCGAACTTGATGTCCTGCTTCACGTTGCCCTGCAGCAGCCGCACGGTGAGCGGGGCATTCGCCGGTACCGTCCACGTCGCCTGCGACAGCGCGACGCCGAGCGCGACCAGCGCGACCGCGACGGCAGCCGGCGCGACGACCCGCACGCGCGCGCGCGGTGCCG